>JAGPDK010000642.1 GCA_018057605.1 Kofleriaceae bacterium
TCGCTGCTCAAATAACCATAATAGTTACGAATGCTTACTATCCGAGACCGGAGCCAAGCACCGGATACACTGGTCGGCGGCTAGTCGAGTAGGCGGCGGCTCCGCAGTTCAGTTCGCGCGGAGTTTGCAGTTTTCGACTGGGCTAATCGCGGCCAACCCAGCCCCCCAACTAAGCCGAGCCGTCACCTTGCGCTACCAAGTTGATTCCGCCATGTTTCAGTTCGAAACATGAGCGAATCAGGCAGTCAGCAATGCACGTACAGTTGCGATACGCCGTTTGAGATTGGCGGCCGGTTGTGCCATGCGTGTCAATTGCTGCCAATCACGCCGCAAGGCCGCAAATGCAATCGCATGGTGGCGCGCAGTGCGGTCATGCAAACCCTGCTGAGCAAAGCCGCTGCCGTGGCGGATACCGACGCATCGGTTATCCTGCGCGGCGAAAGTGGTTGTGGCAAAGAGGTGGTGGCGCGGGCCCTGCACGCCAACAGCAAGCGTCGGCTCAAGCCGTTTGTGGCAGTGAACTGTGCAGCAATTCCCAGCGATCTTTTAGAATCTGAATTATTTGGCCACGCCCGCGGCGCATTTACCGGTGCGATGGTAGCGCGCCGTGGTTTGTTCGAATCAGCTGATGGCGGCACCCTGCTGCTCGACGAAATTGCCGAGATGCCGTTGCCGCTGCAAGCAAAATTGTTACGGGCGCTGCAAGACGGTGAGATTCGGCGCGTTGGTGAATCCAAACCGGTGCATGTTGATGTTCGCATTCTGTGCGCGACCCACCAAGATCTGCTGCGTTGTGTCCGCGACCGGACGTTTCGTGAAGATCTATATTTTCGCCTTAAAGTATTCACGTTAACCGTGCCGCCGCTGCGCGAACGAGTGCCAGACATTGAACCGCTAGCTGAAATGTTTCGTGAACAAAATGATCACCATGCCGGCATCACGGCGCGGGCATTGGCTGCGCTGAAAAAATATCCGTGGCCCGGCAACGTGCGCGAGCTGATGCATGCAGTCAAACACGGCGCGGTGATGTCCAAGGGTGGCAAGATCGATCTCAACGATTTGCCGGAAGAAGTACTGCAACCGCACCAGGCATTAACACCGCAACGCGACGACGAACTCACGACGCTGATCGAAGCCGAACGACGCCATGTGCTGCGCGTGCTCGAAGCTTGCGGTGGCCAACAACAAGACGCCGCCCGCGTGTTAGGCATTGGCCGCACCACGCTGTGGCGCAAACTCAAAGGCTACGGCCTTGATTCTGATCCGTAGACTAGCCCCTCCTACATCTTCAATGCCGCAGCCGTAATCTGTGCGAGGGCATCTACTAGTTGCGCCGGGTGTTGAACCACCGTGGCGCGACCATGGCCAAACATCGACGGCAACCAGCGCCGCGCTGATGGATCAACTGCAATGGCGTGGGTAAACACACCTTGGGCCATGCCGTCTTGCACAGCTCGACGAACATCGGCCATGCCGTAACGGCCTTCGTAGCGATCAAGATCGCTGGGTTTGCCATCACTCACCAACAGTAACAACTTACGTCGCGCCGACGAGCCTTGCAGCATGGCGATGCCATGGCGTAACGCTGGCCCGATGCGGGTGTAACCAGCCGGCTGCAAGCTCGCTAATCGCTGGGCACCGAGGGTCCAGGTTTCATCGAAGGATTTGGCCATCAAGAATCGGCAATCTCGCCGGGTTTGGCTACAAAACGCAGCGACCGCGACGTCATCAAACAGTCCGTCGAGCGCATCACCCAACGCCAACACTGCCGCCTTTTCAACATCGATCACCCGACGATTAGCGACCCAGCCATCGGTCGACAAGCTTGCATCAAGCAGCAGCAACACCGCGGTATCGCGAGTGTGCCGACGGCGCAGCGCATACACTTTTGGCTCGTTGGCGTGCCCGGCCCGCAGCGATGCCTGGTAGGCAACCAACGCGTCGATATCAACATCGGGGCCGCTGCGTTGCCGCATCTGCCAAGCACGCGCGGCTTCGAAGCGCTCAAAAATCGCACGGCAGGCGTTGGTGGTGCGCAGCATTTGCGCCCGCATCATGCGCAACTGGGCGTCTGCATCGCTAGCAATGTGCACTGGGTGCGCGCTGAGATTGCACCAACCTTTGCGCCATTGGCCGCGCCCAGCGTCCCATTCATCATAGGCCAGCGTCGAAGGATCACCGACCGCTTCGTCGACCGACGACCCAAGCTGGTCCGCAATATCAGCCCGATACAAGCTACGCGCGGCGCGGTGCGAGCGCACCACCTGCCGTAAATCCAATTCATCCAGGGCTTTTTGGTGCATCGCCAATTCGTCGTCGCCATCGATGCGCTTGCTGCCGCCTTGATAGGTATCGAGCGTATGGACTTTTTCAAAACTATGGACCAACGGATTTTCCGCAATCGGATTATTCGGTTCTTCGATGCGTTCAATTTTTTTTTGCAGCGGCTTGGCCCGCTCGGTATCGCCACTGCCATTAAGTTCGGGTTCCATGCTGCCGGTGGGCGGCGTGACCGCAGTACTCCGACGCTGTTCAAGCAACAACGGCCCCCACCACCAGTAAGCCTGCAACGCGGCAAGATCGCGCCCGGCGCGACGCGGCCATGCACCTAACGGTGCTACCTGGGCCAACGCTTGGGCCAGCCCCAAGCCATTACTCGGTGCTTGCGCCAGCACATCGCGGGCCCAGACCATGCCGACCGCCCGACCGCCTCGCTGCGATGCTGCCCCAGTAACCGGCACCGGCGCTTGCGCATGGCAACCCGCGAAGCGCAGTAAGTGGGCCACCGCACCAAGCGCGTGATCGCGAATCGCGGGCAACGGCACAGCCGCTAGTTGCTGCTCCAGCGC
>JAGPDK010000175.1 GCA_018057605.1 Kofleriaceae bacterium
GCATTGGGAGCCGTCTGCACAATTGTCTTCAATGAGGCACTACCCAAGCAGGGCCTCTTTGAGGACGACGATGCGTTAACCTTTTCGCGCGGTTAACGGCATTACGCTTTTTTGCGAACCGCTGGGAATACGCCCCAGCCGTGCGCCAGTTGCTGCGGCGTCATCTGGTGACCTCTAGCAACTTCTCCCCAGGCCGCAACTTGACCATTTGTAAAATGCACCATAAAAAATGTGTATTGCTGACCGCGTGCTGGCGCAGCGCGCTATGACCACCGCCGGTCTGACCAAGAGGAATGCATGATACGCGTCAACAACCTATCGAAATACTATGGCGGCAAACGCGCCTTAGGACCGGTTGCCTTCGAAATCGCCGACGGTGAAACCATTGGGTTTCTTGGCCTCAACGGCGCGGGAAAAACCACGGCACTGCGGATTTTGGCCTGCGATTTGCGGCCATCCAGCGGCACCGTTGAAGTCGGGGGTATCGATGCCGTGGCCAATCCACACGAAGTCCGCAAGCACATTGGCTTTCTCCCGGAAAATCCACCGCTGTACGGCGACATGGTGGTGAGCGACTACCTCAAATTCGCTGCCGAACTGCGCGGCATGAACAAACATGACATCAAGCGCCGGATGCCCGAGGTGCTTGAACTCACGGCGCTGAGCAAAGTTGCGGACGAAGTAATTAACACGTTGTCGCACGGCTATCGCCAACGTGTTGGGGTTGGCCAAGCCATCATTCATCAACCCAAGTTTCTCATTCTCGACGAACCAACCCGCGGGCTCGATCCAGTGCAAATCGTCGAGATGCGCAACTTAATCCATGATCTCAAGCGCAATCATACCGTGCTAATTTCGTCACACATATTGACGGAAATCAGCCAGACTTGCGACCGGCTACTGGTCCTTGGCGCCGGTAGACTGTTGGGCGCAGGCACCGAGGCCGAGCTGGTCGGCAATAAAACCGACATTCGCAATATCACCGTTACCGTCAAGTTCCCCAGCGCCGAGGCCAACCCTCACCCCCGGTTACAATCCGTGCTGGCTACCATCGACGGCGTCACCGAAGTCGGCGTGCCATACCAACACGCCGACGGTCACACATTTGCATTAAGTACATCGCGCGATTGCCGCGCGGAAGTAAGCCGCGCCGTGGTGGACGCCAAGCTCGATTTACTCAAGCTCGATTACACGCGCAGTGAACTCGAGAATACGTTTGTGCGAATGGTGGGCACCCCCACCAACGGAGGCGACGATGCACGGAACTAAAGCCATCTTTTTTCGCGAGCTCGGCGCCTACGTTCGATCGCCGCTAGGCTGGGTAATCGCGTCGGTATTGCTGCTCGTCGACGGCATTCTATTTCAAACCCAAGCGCTGTCAGGCGCACAACTATCGGCCGTCGTGCTGGAACGATTTTTCTGGTCGACCAGCGGCGTTGTGATGATCGCAGCGATTGCGCTGTCGATTCGGCTCATCGCCGAAGAGCGGCAAAATCATTCGATTGTATTGTTGACCACCTCACCGGTGCGCGACTCGGCCATCGTCGCTGGCAAATTTTTCGCCGCGTTAACGTTCTTAGCCATCGTGCTGGTGCTGTCGCTGTACATGCCGCTGTTGATCAAAGTGAATGGCAAAATCACCGCCGCGCAAATCGCCGTTGGCTATGCCGGGTTATTACTGTTAGGCGCTGCCGCACTAGCGATTGGCATGTTTGCCAGCTCGTTGACGCGCCAACAGTTGGTGGCCGCAGTCCTCGGCGCCGCCATCCTCACGTTGATGGTGATGCTGTTCCCTCTCGCCAAACGGGTTGATTCGCCTTTGCGTGAAGTGCTCGCCGAACTCGATCTGTGGTGGGTGCATTTCCAAAACGGCTTCATGCGCGGCGTGCTTAACGTGAAAGACGTCATCTATTACATCGCAGTCACGTATTTCTTCTTGCTGCTGTCGGTCAAGACGTTGGAGGCAAAACGATGGCAATAGCTACTTCCAGCGCTGCAAATCAACAGCGCTCGCGCACAACCTCGCCGTGGTGGGCATCGCTCATTTTAGGCTTTGGCCTGTTACTCATTTTGTTGGCAGCGACCGCGCTGCATAGCTGGAGCAACGCCACCATCGTTGCCTATGCCGGCGCAGCACTTGTGCTCTCCGCGGTAGCATTACGCAGCTGGGCAACCCTGGTTTCGCGAGGTGAACGTCGGCGCGTTGAGCGCACGCTCTTGCTGACCACACTGAGTATTGTAGTCGGGGTTGGCCTGTATTGGCTCGCGATCAAATACGGCAGCAAAACCATTAGTCGGGTCGAAGCGCGTACCATGCGCACCCCGTTGACGGTCCTAGCTTTGGTATTCATTGTCGCGGGCACAATTCCGCACTTCATGATCGAGCTAGCGCTTGGCGTTGCACGCCGCAGCGCGTTCGATGTTGCGGGCAATCAACACCCGGCCGAAGGTGTCGAATATCTGCGCGTCCGCGATATTGGCTGGTCAGGCTTGTCGATTGGTCTCGCCGCAGCGTTCTTGATGGTGACCTGCAATGTTGCCAATCAAAAAAATATCCGCCGCGATGTTTCGTATTTTAAAACTTCGTCGCCGGGTGATTCCACGCGGGCTATTGTTGCTAGCTCAACCGAGCCACTTAAAGTCCTGCTGTTTTTCCCAGCCGTCAATGAAGTCAAAGCCGAAGTGCGCAACTACTTCGACGCATTGGCCAGCGCTACCGGCAAGGTCACCGTGGAAGAATACGACCGCCTGGTGGCGGCCGAACTCGCCGCCAAATACCAAGTCAGCAAAGACGGTGTGGCGGTGTTAGTGCGCGGTGAAAAGAGCGAAGCCCTAGTGCTAGGCACCGACATGGAACGCGAACGCCGCGGCACCGGCAAACTGCGCAATCTCGATCGCGAAGTGAATGGCGCCTTGCTCAAGGTGATGCGCGAGAAACGCAAAGCGTATCTAACAGTGGGCCATGGCGAACTCAACGATCGCGATTCGCTTGCACCCATGCTAAAAGACAAAATTCCCGAGCGCCAAGCGACCGTGATGCACGAAGCCTTGGCGTTTTTGGGCTACGAAACGATCAAACTCAATCCAAGTGATCTTGCAGTTGACGTGCCCAAAGACGCCACCGTGGTGTTGATGCTAGGTCCAGCGCAAGCCCTCGATGCCGCGGAACTTGCGGCGCTTGATCGCTACCTGGCACGCGGCGGCCGGTTGCTCGCAGCGCTAAATCCGCTCGGCGACGCCCAACTTGGATCACTCGAATCCCGCTTGGGTATCGCATTCGACCGCACTTTGCTCACCGACGACAAAGCGTACTTTCCGGAGCGTGGATCCAGCGCTGATTTTCGCAATGTGGCAACCACGCAAGTCTCGGCCCATGCCTCCACCACAACGCTGTCAAGGGCCAATCGTGTGCGGCTACCCGTCGTTGCGTCGGGTTCGCTCAACGATGCTGAGTTTGTTGGCAGCACGACCGCAGGAAAACCACAACGCACGTACATCATCAAAACCATGGACACCACGTGGGCCGATAGCACCAGCAACTTTGCGTTCGATAGCGCCACCGAAAAGCGCGCGCGTTACAACGTTGGTGTGGCGATCGAAGGCCCACGCATTAGGTTGTCAGCGGCCGAACAAGCCGCGGCCGACGCCAGCGCGGGCTCTGCGGCGAAGCCCGCGGTAGCCGGCCACGACGCGCACGACCATGACGACACACCGGGCACGGATCCCAAAGACAAAGATGGTTTTCGCGCACTGGTCTACGGCAATGCCAACTTCTTTGCGGACGCAGCAACGACAGATCCGCTGGGGCGCATGCGCAAAACCATGATCGGCGGTGACTTTTTTGTCTTTGATGCCGTGCGCTGGCTTGGCGGCGAAGAAGTTTTTTCGGGCGAAGTCGTGAGTGAAGACGACAAACCCATCAAACACACCAAGAGCGAAGATGGCGCTTGGTTCATGCTGACCATCGTAGGCGCGCCGATGCTGGTGCTTGGCCTTGGGCTGTTGGGCACCTGGTGGCGCAAGCATCGCCGACGCAAATCACGCCCACGAAACATCACTCCAGCTACCTCGGAGACCCGCCCATGAAAAGCGCAATCATTCACGGCGTCTTGTTGGTGCTCATGCTTGGCTATGGCTATCGCACATGGACCGCGGACAAAACCGTGGTGCCAACCAGTGGCGATGTGGTGCTTTGGAACAAAGCACCAACGGATCTTGCTGCCATTGAATTTAGTTCTGAATCGCCCAGCATGAATCGGGTAACCAAACTCGAAAGGCGCAGCGATGCCGCCGGCAGTTACTTGTGGGGCACCGAAATCACCACCACCAAACAGCCCAAACCGGTAGTGCCGGCGGTGCCCGTGGTCGCCACCGGATCAGGCTCCGCAGCTGGATCGGCGGCGACGGCAGGCACAGGCTCCGCCGCAGGCACAGGCTCCGCCGCGGGCGCAGGCTCCGCCGCGGGCGCAGGCTCCGCCGCGGGCACAGGTTCAGGTTCCGCCGCGACAGCATTGCCGCCCGCCCCTGAAATGCAAACCGTGGTCACCACGCAGCAATTTCCCGTTGGCGAAGCTGGCGACAAACTGGCTGCGGCGGTGAGCAACGCGCGGGCGTTGCGCGATTTAGGCGCGCTGTCCGACGCCAATAAAAAAGACTACAAACTCGACGACAGCAAAACCACGTTTGCAATCAAATTTGGCACCGAGCTACGAACCTTCGTCATTGGCGGCGCGGTGTTTGGCGGCGCCGACCGATATGCGATGGATGCAACGTCAAAACGCGGCTACGTGCTGTCGAAAGATCTGCTGCAAGCCGTCGACAGCGGCAAAGTTAGCCTGCAATTGACTGACCCGCGTGGTTTTGACCTTGCCAAACTTTTCCGCATCACCGTCACGGCGCCAGGCCAAAGCGCGACGCGGGCTAAAACCGTCGCCAAGGTTACGATTGGTCCGCGCGGGCCCGGAGCCACCTCCTGGGGTGATCCAACCACCAACAAAGTTGATCAAACCATGGCTAACTTCGTCGATAACGCAGCGACCCTGCGGCCGAGCGAGTATCATCCCGAGCTCAACATCGCAGCACTTACCGAAGTGGTTAGCTTTGCCTACGCCGATGAAAAAGGCGCACCGCTCGGCACGATGACCCTGTACAAACGTCGCCGAGCGGCCGCACCGCCGGCCCCCCTGCCTAGCGCGGCACTCCCCACCGCCCTACCGCCAACTGCGCCGACGCCGACGATAATCACAGAGTATTTCATCGTGACACCAAAGACCCGCGTACCAGGCCTCGTGACGACCGTGGTGGCCGAAAAAACTGAAAACGATCTCACTACCGTGTTCGGCCAATAAATAGCAAACGTTGCCAGGTACCGCGGGCCAGGTGTCAGCCCGAAGCCGTGGCGGCCATTTTTTGCGCAACCGTGTACGCTTGGCAGGAATTAGGCAACGCGAACTACGGTTGTATAGTCTGATTACCCGTGACGACTGCAACTGCGACCAACGAGACGGTGACAAGGAGCATACCCATGGCACGTAACCCTGCATTGAACTGCGCGACAGGACTAACCACCTTTGCGATAGCGGCGCTGGCAACGCTGCGCATTGCGACCGCTGCCCCTAACGGGGCCCCACCAACGCCCGCCTCACCTCAGCCGGCGCCCGCGCGGCTAGCCATAGCGGCATCGCTCGCGGATGTCATTCCGGACATCGCGGAACGCACCGTCAAAAGTGTGGTCAGCATCACGACGGCGCGCAACGTGCGCATGATCAATTTTGATCCCGATATGAGCGCTGATCCCTTTGACGGAATTAGCTCAACGCCGCACGCTGAAGGCTCGGGCGTGATCCTCACAGCCAGCGGCCGAATCGTGACCAACGCGCATGTATTGCAAAATGCGGACGATATCAAAGTTGCGTTGTCGGACGGGCGTGAATTTGACGCGACGCTGCTTGGCATGGATGTACGCACCGACCTGGCGGTGCTGCAGCTCAAAGGCAACTTACCAAAACTCACCCCACTGCCAGTTGGCGACTCAACCACGTTGCGGCTTGGCGAAGTAGTGCTTGCGATCGGCAATCCGTTCGGCGTTGGGCAATCGGTTTCGATGGGCATCATCTCGGCGAAAAACCGACAAATCGGAATCGAAGGTATCGAAGATTTTGTGCAAACCGACGCCGCCATCAACCCCGGCAATTCGGGTGGCGCGCTGGTGAATTTGCGAGGCGAGTTGATCGGCATCAACACCGCCATCGCATCGGGCACCAACGCTGGGGTTGGCTTTGCCATCCCTACGTCGTTGATGATCCCAACCGTCGAAATGTTAATCAAGGACGGCAAAGTCACCCGTGCCTACCTTGGGGTAGAACCCATGACGCTTTCGCCCGCCATGGTAACCGCGGCCCAGTTAGACGTAAAAAAAGGCGTGTTGCTACGCTCGGTGGTCGTCGGCGGTCCGGCCGCGCGAGCTGGGCTTGGCGCCAACGACGTGGTCGTAGCGATCAACAATACGCCTATCAGCACAGATCGTGAATTACGCCGGGTCATTGGCACTGGGAAAATCGGCACCAAGGTGCAACTTGAAGTCGTACGCGCCGGCAAAGGCGTGCCGCAAACCATCAACGCCACATTAGAGGCATTTCCTGAGCCCACTGGGCAACCGGGGCAAAACAAACGCAGCCCAACCAAGCGCGTGCCGGTGTTGCCAAAACGCCTGCTGCCCGTACCAACCCCGTAACGCACCGTCGGCGAGCGCACTGCAGGCATTTATCGGCGCGGCATCGACGTTTCTGCAACACTGCCAACCTGGCTGGGCAGCCGTGTGACGCGCTGCCCAGCCAGGGCCATTAGCCCAGAACGGCGACCGGTCCCGCGCCCCAGCGTTTGCTGCGTGTCCGCCCCGCGGTCGGCCCGCCCCGCGGTCGGCCGCCCCGCGGTCGGCTGATACCCGCTCCGGTCTTCGGTGTCCGCCCCGCGGTCGGCTGATACCCGCTCCGCAGCCCCGCGGTCGGCTGATACCCGCTCCGCAGCCTTCGGTGGCCGCCCCGCGGTCGGCTGATACCCACTCCGGGACGGTGTCCGCCCCGCGGTCGGCTGATACCCGCTCACGGCCTGCAGCCGTGTGACGCGCTGCCCAGCCAGGGCCATTAGCCCAGGACGGTGTCCGCCCCGCGGTCGGCTGATACCCACTCCAGGACGGTGTCCGCCCCGCGGTCGGCTGATACCCGCTCCGCAGCCTTCGGTGTCCGCCCCGCGGTCGGCTGAGTACCCACTCCGGGACGGTGTCCGCCCCGCGGTCGGCTGATACCCACTCCGCAGTCCGGATCGGATCTCAAGCGCAACTGTCAGACCGGCCTGGAAACATTATTTTTATGAACTACCAAGATGCCGTCGTAGCGTTCGCCGTCGGGATAGCGACCGCGACTGTGATTGCCATCGTACTTGGCCAACTCATGCAACGACGGGCGCGGGCCGCCGCGACGCACCACGCAATTAACCGCGCGGCCCGGGCGCAGAGCGGCGAAAGCAGCAGCGAGGGGCAACTTCACAGCGCAGGCTTTGAGATTCTGCAGCGCCAAGCCCACGCGATTTGGGCGCCTCGCATCAATGGCGTCGCCGAACCTTTCGAACTGCGCGCTGACTTTTTGGTGCAAGACATCGAAACTCAAGAAATCTTAGTGGCCGAAGTTAAAACCGGAGAGCTCGCGCCCGAGCTGAGTACCGCTGCCACCCGCCGCCAATTGCTGGAATATCAACTCGCGTTTGGCGTTGCCGCGGTGTTGTTGGTCTGGCCCGAGCGGCAACAGATTCTCCGCATTGAGTTTCCGATGCCGACGACCACGCCGAACGAACTGCAACTACCTGAAGCAAAAACCGACGCCGACCATGAAAGCCCCAGCGGCAGCGCCCGCACCCCGGCGTGGCGACTGATCGCTTGCTCAGCGCTAAGCGTGGCGTTGGCCGCGCTGCTACTCCAGCTTTGATGCCTGCTTGATCGTAAAAACTTGCCCATCGGATCCGCTAGCCGCAGTGTGAAGGAGATGAGTTACGTCCATTGTGATCAGTGTCGGCGAGCGTTTAACTACTCCGGTGGTGCGAGCAGCAACGGCTGCCCACGATGCGCCAGCACTACTTCTGCCGTCGCAAGCGCAGCGATTGTGCCGCGGCACGGGTCGACGCTAGCTGAACTCGCCTTGGCAATGGCCAGCGCCCTCAACACTGCCAGCGCCGAAGCACTGGCCGATGCGCAGTTATTGTTGCGCGACGCCGCACCGACCCTGCGCAATACACCAGACCGCGGCAATCGTGCTGTTTGCGAGGCGCTCGCTTACGCGCGACATCGCCAAAACCATAGCGTAGCAACATCACCAACGGCGTCACTTGCCAGTTGGACCCGCGCCATTATTATCGCCACCATCGAAGCCGCAACCTTGCGCTTGGTAGCGCAGGTTGAAAACGCGCGTAACGCTCGCCCCGGCAACCGGTTTGCAAACGTCGTCGATCTGTTCCCTGCACCTGCCCGCCTCGATGCCGCGAAGCGTTGGGTTGCCAAACTCGCTGCGTAAATCAAGCGGAACCACGTTGGCTAACGTAATGCCAACGATAGCAGCGCTGCCCGGCAACGCACGTTGTTACCTCGCCACGGAGTGCACCTGCGTGATTCCGGTCGCTCCGACTGCGAGCGATGGACCGCCAAGCTGCCTACGTACTGCGCCATGCCACGCGCCGGTCGTCGGCGTTTTACACTTCGGCGTCGTCAATAAGACTTTCCCGTTCGGGCCTAACTCACGATGCTCGGAACTTCGACGCCATGGCAGCCATGCTACCGTGATGGGATGAATGTCATGCGCGTAAGCCTGGCCGCCGTGATCGTGACCGGTGCGATACAGAGTGCAGGTTGTCACCACCAAGCCAGCCCTCCACCAACGCCTGTCGATATCGGGCCCGTTACACCGATGGTGCGCGCCCCGGCCGATACGACCGCGGTGGTGCCAGCGGTCGGGTTCAGCACCATTGTGGTCGCAGGTGCCAATGGCGTGGCGGAGCTGCGCTTCGATGGCACCTTGGTGAAGCAGTGGAGCCACACAGCCGCGAAGCAGCCGCGTTTTGATCGCGAACATCGACGGCTGATGTTTTTGTCGGCCAACAATCGTGACGTGCGCGAGCTACATTTTGGCGATGGAAAAGAACGTGTGCTTGCCACCTTGCCGCCCACATTCGAACTGTGCGCGGCAGCGCCAGACTATCCCAAGGGCGAGATTTTTTCGCTCGATCGACTTGATGTACAGGCCGACGAAGATTTTGTCATCGCAGGAAATGACAACGCGGCCTGCCTCAGCTTGAAGGACCGCAACGTAAACATGCTCAATGTGGATGTAAATGTACACATTGATTTCACCACCGGGCGGGTTCACACGGCGATGGTAATGCCGCCATGCCAGGGCAAACTTGTGGCAACGTGCCCACGCGTCCCGCCGAGACCGGCACCGCCAGCGCCGAACTCGGCCGCGCGGTGGCCCTACGATGTTGAAAACGGCAACATCGTGAAACGCACCGGCACGAACACGGTGGTGACCCAGCGCCTCGGGGTCGATAATTTCTCAATTGATCTGGCAGGCGCATCGGCGTCAGCGCGTTGGCTGCCCATTCGCGGCAACGTGACGCAAGGCGACTACATTCATGCAAGCCTGCTGTTAGTAGACCGCAGCAATGGTTCGATTTGGCCGATCAAGGTCGGTCCGACCAGCCCGCTATCAAGCCAAGAAATTCGCGCCATTGAAAGCGTCGCCACAGTCGATGTGGTTGGCGAATCAAGCATCCGTTGGATAACGTCGCCAGCATTGCCGGCCATAAATAGCAGTGCGGGCACTGACCAATCTGCGC
>JAGPDK010000643.1 GCA_018057605.1 Kofleriaceae bacterium
GAATCACACTATGTAAATTGTCGTACCCAGCGTGGGCAAAGCCCATGATGAAGCCATAGATAATTTGCAGCGATAGCAGCAGCATGCAGGTGGCGAAAAACGCCCATGCAACTTTTTGACTTTTGAATCTCATTTGCCTTGCTCCTTCTGAGCAGCGAGGAATTGCACTAGTTCAGACAATTGTTCGTCGGTGAGCGGAAATTTCGGCATCGTGGTGCCAGGCTTGATGACCTGGGGATCTTTGAGCCAGCCGGTCAAATACGCGGCGTCGCGCCGCGTGCCAACACCATCAAGCGCTGGTCCCACCGTGCCGCCGCTGCCGCCCAAGGCGTGACAAGCAGTGCAAAGTTGCGTGAAAATCTCGGGCAGCTTGATCGCGTTTGCACCCATATCGCGTTGCGCGGGCGCACCTAGCGTTGGCTTCGGCGGAAAGCCGTTAAGGTCAACTTTGCCTACCCATTTAAAAAACTCGATGAGGTCGTCGATCTCCGCATCAGAAAAACCGTAGTTGACCATTTTGCGTTGACCGGGAAACATCGCTTCGGGGTCTTTGAGCACGGCCCGCATAAAAACCGGCCCGCGACGCTCAAAAACCTTGGTCAACTCAGGCGCGTAATAAGCGCCTTCGCCATACAGCGTGTGGCAGCCCATGCAGTTGTTGGTGTCCCACAAGTCCTTGCCACGTTCCACCGCGGGCGTGATTTCACCAGCGTTGGTTTGCTTGGGAATCCGCCGGAACGTGTCCCAGGTTAGGCCCACAAAGATCAGGCCAAACAGCCCGGTCCCTCCAAGGAAGAAAGCCTTTGCGGCTGATTTCGATAACATTGCAGTACAACTCCAAATTGCGTTCAGCAACGCTATTTGCAGCAATCGCGCCAACCCAACTCGACGACGATGACGCTCGTACGCCTTTCAATTCGTTCCACTGGGTTTCAATTTGAAACATTCCACCGAGTGCCGGCGCCAGCAGCTAGCTACATCTCGCGGACCGGCGCTGTGCGCGCAATGGCCGTCCACGGGGCGGTGCCGCTGGTAGAAGTCGATTTGCGAATGCGGCCAATGCGCAGCCAGTAGTTTACGCCCCGGCGCAAGGTCCAGCGTTCGTCGGGGGTGCGCAGATCGATGCTGCCATAACTGGGTTGTTCACCGGGCAGCATCAAGATAGCAACCGGAGGATCGCCCAATTCATCGGCGATTTTCCAACCATCACCAGGTCGCTTGGGGACACCGACTACCTGAAAAAAAATAAGGTCGTTGTCGCGTGCCAAGCTGACCTGGCGAGTGCCCGACGGCGCTGGACCAGCGGTTACCACCATACCGGGTACCGACGGAGGCTCGGGAAGATCACTAAGAGGTGCGCCTGGCAGCAACGTGACGCGGTCGACTTTCCAATACCACTGCCGGGCCGAATCCAACATCCACGCACCGCCGAGGGCGACACGTTCGCCAGCCACCGGTGGCGTACCGTTGAATTGCACGCGAATACCCAAGGCTCCGTTGCCAGCGCTGTCGTCGATTAACCAAACCAGGTCGGCCGGAGTGCGCGGCGGCGGAGCCAGTGCCAGCGCGGCGCCCGAGCCCGCACCGGCGCCGGAGCCCGCACCAGAGCCGGTGCCGGAGCCGCCGACCACGACCGATGCTGAGCCCGATCCTGCGCCTACCGCAATGCCCGGTGTTACCGGACCAAGGCCTGGCGCGGTCGGCACCGCCGGTGGCACGAACTTGCCTCCGACTTTGCCGACGATAACGCCGTGCTGACCGCGCCGTGCCAAATAATTATTGCGCCAAACCACCGCATCCCACACCGTGATCGTGCCGGCTTCGAGATCCGGCGCGGTGGCCGGTTCGTCGACCGCAGCGTCGGCAATAGCCGAGTCTTGACCAACTGATGGCGCCAGGACTGCCGACCCGCGTCCGTCATCACGTCCGGTTTCCGGACGATTTCCTTGGCAGGCGGCCAGCGCGAAAACGCTCAGCAAGATCGACGCAAGCGACCTCACCTTCACCACGCCAGCCCAGCACAGCGCTGCGCGACCTCGATGAGCCCATCGGCATCTTGTTGGTCAAACGCAGCCAACTGATAACTGTCAACATCGAGCACGGCGACCACGCGATCATGGTGAATCACCGGCACCACCACTTCGCTGCGCGATCCTGCATCACATGCGATGTGGCCCGGGAACTGATCGACGTCGGGCACTAGCTGCACGGCGCGTTCGCGGGCCGCTGCGCCGCACACACCACGGGTCAACGCGATTCGCACACAAGCCACCTTGCCTTGGAACGGCCCAAGCACTAATTCGCCGTCGCGCATCAAGTAAAAACCGACCCACGAAGCTAGCGGCAGGGCATCACGGACCAGCGCTGTAATGTTGGCCAAGTTGGCGATCAAATCGGATTCGCCATCGGTGACGGCGTCGATTTGCGCCAGCAACGCGGCGTAGCGCGCCGGCTTGTCGCTCAAGGTAGCAACCAATGCAGTGAGGCCGCTCGTCAACACAGCCCGGCTAGAAACCAGCAGCTAAAGCGCGTGCTGCGCCTAAGGCTTTGGGGATACCGAACGGCGTCGCACGCAGTTGCAGGATCAAAAAGTCGCCTTCGGTGGTCATGCTGGCCACTTGCAGCACCGGGGTCACCGCGCCGAGCACACGGCGAATCTTGTCATTTGCAGCAAACTTAGGATTTTGCATCAAGTCGAGCACCAGGATGTCGTCGTGGGCTTCAGCCAACACCGGCGGCCGCTTGGGCATGAACTTCACTAAATTGCCTGGCTTCGACAAATCGAGCGCACCGGATTTAATAAGTCCGGCAACCGGACTAAACGATTCACCCAGTACCTTCATGG
>JAGPDK010000176.1 GCA_018057605.1 Kofleriaceae bacterium
CCAGGCGAGTTTGTTAGCCTCACCGGGCCAAGCGGTTCCGGCAAATCGACGCTGTTGTACTTGCTCAGCGCGCTCGATCGTCCGACCTCGGGCGAAGTATTGATTGAAGGTGTGCCCACATCATCGATGTCTGATAGCGAGCGCAACGAGGTTCGCGGCACACGCTTGGGCTTTGTTTTTCAATTTCACTTTCTGTTGCCAGAATTCACGGCGCTCGAAAACGTGATGATTCCGCTGTTGCACCGGCGTGATATTCGGCAAGCCGACGCCCGGACCCGGGCCTTGGACGTACTCAAGACTTTGGAGATGGGTGATTTCGCGCAGCGTCGGCCGACGCAGCTCTCGGGCGGGCAACAACAGCGGGTTTCGATTGCCCGCGCGATTGTGCATCGGCCCAAAATTCTATTTGCGGACGAACCAACGGGTAATCTCGACAGCGCGGCGGGGCTCGCTGTGATGAACATTTTTGAGAAATTCGTCCGCGACGACGGCATGACGATCGTGATGGTTACCCACGAGCCAAGTTACGCGGCGCGCGCCCAACGCGAAGTGAAGTTGCTTGATGGCCGGATCCATCAGATCGTACAAATTGAAAAATCAAGCACCGTTTGAATATCCTAGGCGCAACCACATGCGCAGGTCGGCCGGCGGCCTATTTGGTGTACTTGGTAATCCACGCGAGCACTTCTTGGTGCCAACGCTGTGAATTTTGTGGCTTGAGAATCCAATGGTTTTCGTCGGGGAAATGCAGAAACCGGCTCGGAATACCTTTGCGTTGCAAGGCGGTGAAAGTCGACATGCCTTGGGTATCGACAACGCGGAAATCGAGCGCGCCATGGATGACCAAGGTTGGGGTCTTCCAGTTCTTTACGAAGTCGATCGGATTGTGGGTGGTGTAGCCGGCCGGGTTTTCCCATGGGGTACCGCCATGTTCCCATTCTGGGAACCACAGTTCTTCGGTGTCGTAGTATGCCATGCGCTCATCGAGGTTGCCGTCGTGGACGACCAAGGCTTTGAACCGATCGGTGTGGCCGTTGATCCAATTGATCATGTAGCCGCCGTACGACGCGCCGGCCGCAACCGCACGGTTGCCGTCGAGCCATGAAAATTTTGCCAGCGCGGCATCGAGGCCTTTCATTTGATCTTGGTACGGCGCGCCACCCCAATCACCGCGAATCGCATCGGTGAACTTCTGGCCGTAGCCGGTTGAGCCATGAAAATCGATAAACACCGACGCAAAACCAACGCCGGCAAATGCCTGTGGGTTCCATCGGTAGTGAAAGTGATCACCCATGCTGCCTTGCGGACCGCCGTGGATGAGCAGTGCCACCGGGGCTTTTTTGCCATTGAACTTGGCCGGCTTCATCGCGTAGCCGTACACGGTGTCGCCGTTGGCACCTTGGAAGGTGAACTGTTCGTAGTCGCCCCAAGCAATTGCCGCGACCCGCGCATCGTTGTGATGCGTGATTGCCTTGGCATCGCTACCGTCGAGCGACGCCGTGAAAATCTCGGTCGGTTGGCGCAGTGAATTGTGCAGATACACCAAGCGCGCGCCGGCCACGGTGGGTGACGAGTTATCACTTTTTTCAATGAGCAGTTTCACGTTGCCCGAGGCGGCATCGATGCTGAAAATTGATTGTTGGCCGAGATTGTCGGCGGAAGTGTATAGCTGTTTGCTGTCAGGGCTCCAGCTCAGCGAATTGGCTGAGCGATCCCAGGCTTCGGTCAAGGTGCGGCTTTTGCGGCTGGCAAGATCAATGATGCGCACCCGTTGCCGGTCGGCTTCATACCCAGCACGGGCCATCGACAAGATGGCAATCGATTTGCCATCAGGGGACAACGTCGGTGCGAAATCATACGCCGGGTTGTCGGCGGTGAGGTTCATGGCTTTGCTTCGCCCGTCGCTGCTGACCCAAAATACGTCGGTGTTGGTGCTCCACGCATTGCGGCCACCGCTGTTGCGAATCACGTAAGCAACATGTTTGCCGTCGCTACTGATGCTGATTTCTTCCATGCCACCGAAAGGATGGGTGGGCGCATCGGTGCCGAGGCCGGGCGTAATATCGACGACGCTCTCGGCGCTGCTGCTTGATGCGCGTGGGGTCCAGGTAAATAGATGCGAGTATTTGCCGTCTTCCCAGGTATCCCAGTGGCGGAAGAGCAATGCGTCATACGCTTTGGCGGAGCTGCTGGCCTTGGCTTGGTCGTCATCGAGTTTATTGGATGCGGCCAAGGATTTGGCAGTCGGCCAAACCTCGATGGCGAGCAACAAGCGTTTGCCGTCAGGGAATATCTTGAATCCGCCAATATCGGCGGCAACGTCGGTGACAACTTCAGCCTCGCCGCCGCTTGGCGCGATGCGCCAGACTTGCGAGCGGCCACCGCGTGCCGACAGAAAATACACATAGTTGCCATCAGGCGACCAGGTCGGCGACGACTCGCTGTCGGGCGCTGTGGTTAGGCGGCGCACGCCGCTACCATCGACAGCAGCCAACCAGATGTCGGTGCGACCGCGATTGGCGGCGACGTCGGTGGTGCGTAGTGTGTAGGCCACCCAGGTGCCGTTGGGCGAAACGGCAGGTTCGCCAACGCGCTGCATGGCCAACATGTCATCAACGGTTAGGCCTTTGGTTGGCCCCGCGGCTTTCGCGACGCTCGCCGCACTGAGCAACGCACCGACGACAACCAACGCTGTTTGAATTTTGGAACGAACTTGCATGTAATTGCGCATCTTTCTAGCTTGTGCGCTTGGCCGTCAAGGCTGGACGGTCAAAACCCCACGAATCGACGGGCACGTGCCGCGCCTTAGCAATTGCTACGGCGCGGTGGAATTGCGCAGCTGTGGTAGCGACGCGCGGACTTATTCGTCGACGTCGGTGATGAGCCCGACGTCGTTGCCAAAAGGATCGGCGACGATGGCCATGATGAGGCCGCCGCCGACTTCTTTGGGCGGTGAGATCAAGCGGCCGCCGATTTCGCCGAGGCGACGACAGGTTTCGGCGACGTCATCGACGCGCCAATAGGCAACCGCGCCGCCGGGCCCGGGGCGGCGTGCGGAGACATCAGGGTCAAGCCCCAGTTCTTGGCCATCAATGTCGAAGCCTACATAAAATGGCTGATCAAAATACGGATCGCGATCGACGGCGGTCGCGTAAAAATCTTTTGCGAGCGCTAGATCTGTGACGGGATAGATGACGGAGCGAATAGCGCGCAATCCGCCGGGCCCGGTCTTAGCGCGCGCCATGACAAACTCGATCGCGAGCTGAGCGTTGCGCTGCATGAACGGCAGGCGCGCCAAACCACGTAATGTCGTAAATCGTGTTCATGGGAGTTTCCTCGTCGAAAAACGCTCAAATGCTCAAACGTTTTTACTTTTTATTCCATCGAAAAAGATGGGTCGCGTTCGAGGATGCGCTCGATGGCGGCTTCTTCGAGCAAATCGAGCATGCGCTGCCCGCCATATTTTTTCATTAGTTTGTCATCGTACTCGTCGGCGACCAAGGCGACATCGCTCAGCGTGGCCATCAGTTCGTCGGAGTCCAGCGTGGTGCCGCCGAGAATCGTGTGAATGAACAACACGATTTCGCCGTCGGGCTCCCATGCGAACGCACCGAAGCGCAAATGATTATTGAGTTCGAGTAACTGTTTAGCCAGGCCACCGTCGAGGGTAATGCCTTTAACCAACTGCGAGGTGCAGCGCACCATGGCTCGATTCGGGCCCCACGGCACCACCGAAATCATCACGTAGGCTGAGCCTTGTTTGATGACGTACAGGGAATCGTCGACCTTACGGTAGGCAGGGCTGCTGCGCAGCGTCTTTTCAATGAGCAGCGAGGTTGCGACTTCGGCTGGATTCATGGCCAGGTCTTATCACGCGCCGGGCCTTTTTTGGGTATGGTCGGCACTTGATGACGTTGTTCGATTTTCCTGGGTTGGCCAAGGTTTTGGCTGCGACCGCGACCATCGCGTTGGTAACTGCGGGTTGTGGGTCGGCGCGGGCGCCGGTCGGGCCGCAACCAGGACAATCGGCCGATATTGTGTTTGCGGGCGGCGATATTTGGACCATGGATGCAGCCAATCCGCACGTCAGCGCGCTCGCTGTGCGGTCAGGCAAGATCGTCGCGCTGGGCAGCGACCGCGAGATCGCCGCGTGGATTGGGCCCGCGACCCGCACGGTGGCGTTGGCCGGCCGGTCGATTACGCCTGGGCTCATTGATGCGCATTGCCATTTGTATGGATTGGGCGTCGATTTGGAAAATATCTCGGTACGCGACACCGCAAGTGAAGCTGCCGCAGTCGAGTTGGTCGAAAAATCACCCCAGCGCGCAGCGTGGTCGGGTGGCTGGCTGATCGGGCGAGGTTGGGATCAGAATCGCTGGCCAGGTGCGGCGTTTCCAACCAAGCAATCGCTCGATCGTATTATGTCGCCTGGTGCGGTCAGTGCGGTTGCGATTCCGGTGTTGCTGCGACGGGTGGATGGTCACGCGGTGTGGGTGAACTCGGCGGCCTTGCGCATCGCTGGGATTTCCAAGGCTACGCCGGAGGTCCCTGGTGGCAAAATTGTGCGCGACGCCAATGGTGAACCGACCGGGGTTTTTGTCGATAACGCCGTCGATTTGATCGATGTGCATTTGGCAACTGCAACGACTGCGATGCGTCGCGCCCGCATTCTTACAGCTGCAAAAGTTGCGGTTTCACTTGGCCTCACCGGCGTGCATGAAATGGGCATCGACGACGAAACCGCGGCGGTGTATCGCGAGCTAGCCAGCGCCGGGCAACTGCCGCTGCATGTGCATGCGTTTTTAGCTGGCAACCCCAAAACGGCAGGTCAACTTGCCAAGCAACCGCCGGTGCCGGCGCAAGGCCGGTTCAGCATGCCGGGCGTGAAGTTCTTTGCAGATGGTGCGTTAGGATCGCGTGGCGCACGCTTGTATAGCGATTACGACGACGAGCACGGCAACCTGGGTTTGTGGGTAACGGAACCTGCTGAACTGACCCGTGCGGTGGATAGTGCCGTCGAGGGTGGCTGGCAAGTTGCGGTGCACGCAATCGGCGATGCAGGTGTTGGTGCGACCCTCGACGCGTTTGCGGCGGCGCGGGCGAGCCACCCTGGCAACAAGACCAAACTTCGAGTCGAACACGCTCAAGTTGTCGCACCGGCTGATATCCAGCGCATGGTGACCACGCAAGCGATTGCGTCGATGCAACCAACCCACGCCACCAGTGACATGCCTTGGGCGCAAAAACGAATAGGCACGACTCGAATCAAAGGCGCGTACGCGTGGCGCACCATGCTGGATAACGACATCGCATTGGCGGCGGGTTCGGATTTCCCCGTCGAGGAACCGTCACCGTTGTTAGGTATCTATGCAGCCGTGACCCGCCAAGATGCAGTTGGTAAGCCCGCTGGTGGTTGGTATGCCAAGCAAAAAATCTCCCTGGATGAAGCGATCGCGGCGTTTACCGTGGGTGCAGCATTTGCGGCTGGCGAAGCTGACCGCCGCGGCATGTTGGCAATTGGCCGCGCCGCTGATGTGACGGTGTATGACCGGCGCTTGCTGGCGACGGCTGAATTGTTGAAAACCAACATTGCGATGACGCTGGTTGACGGTGATGTGGTGTACGACATGGTAGGAACCGCCCCGTAGGCATCGATGCGTTTTTGTCCTTTCTGTAGCGCCGAGAATATCGACGACGCCACGGCCTGTGGCGCGTGTAGTCGCCGCTTGCCGCCGTTGCCGCCACGACGGCAACGCAACTCGGACGCCACCGGCATTTTGGCCACCCGTCCGATGCGGGCGACGGATGCGTCGGTGGTGCTCCTGCCAGGGAAAGCCGATCCAGTGCCGGCACCCGTTGTCGCGGTAGCGCACGTTGTTACGGCACCTGGGCTCGCGTCACTGGTCGCGGTCTCGGACCTGGCCCCGGTCGCGGCCGCTGAGATGCCAGCGCCAGCGCTCCCGGCTGCACTGTCGCCAGCTCTCGCACCGTCGGTGGTGCCAAACCAAGCCTTGCGTGCTGCACTCACGCCAAGTCCGACAGCGATTCGTCGCGACGCCGCACCGCCTGAAACGCGTGACACCAACGCGCCAGCGCGACGTCGTTATGAAGCGAGCGTGCCGCCGCCGGTGCCGCCGCGTGAAAAATCTGGTCCGGTCATGGCGCCCGGCGCTGCACCGCCGACCGCATCTTTCGCGGTGCCACTTGTTGCGCCAGTCGTTGCGCCTGACGCCGTGCAAGTGGCCGCGCCCATTTTACCTAGCGATGCTTCGTTGGGGGCTGGGCGTGGAGCCGAGAGTTCGGTGCACTATTCGTTGGCGGTCGCGGCGCGCAACGCAACGAGCAGTGGGATCGAGCCACCTCCGACGCGGGTGTTTCGATCGGAAGCCATGGCCGATCGGCCGTTTGTGCCGCCCCAATTGCTACCAGTTCCTGAAATTCCGGAACCGGGCGTGGCGGCCGCTGCCAAGTACACCGTTGGGTTCGCGCGTGCCCGTTGGCAACGCCGCAAGGCGATCAAAGTGCTTAACGCCGAAGTGAAACAAGATACGGCGGCGCTCGATCAAGTGTTGGGTGCGCTAGGGTCAACGGCGCGCACGGTGCATGTCGCCGGCCGAGTTTTCAACAGCGAAAATATAGCGATCAATACGGCCGAGCAACGCCGTGCCGATCTGCTGGGTGAACAACAGGGCCTTGACGGTCGCACGGCCGAGGAGTCGGCGAAGTTTACTGATATTGAAACCGAGCGCACCACCAAGCTCAACGAAGCCGAACGAGTTTTAGAAGACGCCAAACGCGAGAATGAAACCCTGGAAGGGCAGCGTCGCAGCGCGCGCGACAAGCGCAAAGAAGTTGAGCGTCGGCAAAAAGCGTATCTCAAAGCCGCTGAAGATCGCGACAATGACTCGGCAACTACGGGCATGGGCGAAACTCGCTCGCAACTGCGTCGGGCCGCCGAAAGTCATCGCCGCGAGGCTGCTGAGTTAGAGCCAGAGCGCCAAGACTTGGATCGCCGGTTGGCGGGCATCGAAAAACCATTGATCGAATCGCAGGCACGGCTCGACGCGGCTAAAGCTGAATATGACTCCGCCAAGCGCAGCCTGCATGATGCCCGGGAAGGCCACGGTCACCGGCTTGCCGAGCTTGATGCTGAAAAGAAACGCAAGCTGCGCGACATCGCCGCGTGTGACAACGAAATCACGCGCCGGTTAGTTACCCTTGGCACGTTGGTAAATCTCAATCGGGTGGAAGATCCGGCGTTCGTCGAATTGTACGCTCGGATCGATCGCATTCGTGGTGCGATTACCGCGCGCACCACGGAAGTCGAAAAACTCACCGCCGAACGCAGCGCGTATCATCGGGAGTCGCTCATTCGCGGTGCGGTGGTTATCGGCGGCGCAATTGTGGCCTTCATTGCGCTGATCGTTTTGCTACGGGCGATTTTTTAGAGACTCGATTGTAGCGTATCAGGCTATGCCTGCGCCTGCGCCGTGCTCGATCCTCATCGGTGTTAGCTGGGCGCTGGACTACGGAGTTCGGTTACGGCACTCGCAGCGGTTGCAGCCGGCGCTCGCCCCCGCGTCGAGGTATACTGCCGCATGGGCTCATTTAAAGACTTGGCAAAACTCAAAGGCTTTGCAGAAGCTGGGTTGCTGGTGCGCACGGCGAAGGAACAAAACGCCGACCGGCGCGAAGCTGAGCTGCGTAAAATCGACGACGCCAAAGAAGCCGCTGCCGCCGCGGTGGTGGCAAATGCGCCGCACTACCCATGGGCCCGCGTGGGCACGCTGGCCGAAGTGCGCGCGTTGCTTGATGTTCACGCTACGGCGTTTTCGATCGCTGAGCGCAAAGAGATCGAAGCAACAATCGATATCGCCGCCCTCGTTCACCCGGCGCAAATTGCCGATGGTGACCACGTCGTCGACTCTCTGTTGATGCCGGCCGACGGCACTTCGTTGTACGTGCTTGGCAATCTAACGGTTCATCATCGCGTGGTGCAGCGGTTTCGTGCGGGGACGTTGGTGGTGTTTGGATCGTTGCGGGCGCAACACGTCATTACCACCGGGCAGATTTTAGTCGTGGGTAACCTTGATGTGACGGGAACCATGTACGGCAATTCGACCAACTACGCCACTACGGTGCTCGGCGCTGCCAGGGTTGGCACATTAATTAGTGCGAAGGAGCATTTGTTTTCGTTGCTTGGCGGCCACAGCCTCGGTGAGCTAGTTGCGTTGGACGCGTCGGCTCCGAATTTCGCAATCTACGCGCGGTCAACGCCACTGTCGACCCGAACGCTGGACCCTGCGGTCGGTGATCCTCACGATGCAGCGGCGGTGGCCGCTGCGCTTGGCGAGCGCAATGACGTGTTGATGCCTGCACGCTAGCCAGGATCGGCCAATGAATGATCTAAAAAAAGCGCGCGAGTAACGTGCGGTGGGTTGCATGCCGGCGACTTGTCGGCGGCAGCAGGGACGGCAAATCCCTTGTACAATCGAGGCCCACATGGAGCGCACCAGCGAACGCTGGGACGCGGGGCCGCCAGCAGCTTTGACCTTTTGTCAAAGCGATGCTGGTTAGTCACTTTTGCTGCGCCATCGACGTCGGAGGCGGTCTCGCGCACCGACCTGCCCAATATCGTTCGCTGATAGTTGCCCTGGCCGCAGCAAGCGAGTATGTCTCGCTCGATGTCCGATTTTGCGTCTGCAATTGTTGTCCTGCACACGCCTCGGCCCGCCGTCGTGAAGGCTGTGGTTGAGCTTGATCTGCCGACCTGGGTGGCGCCGGCGCGTGGGCCCAAGGCTGATCGTGTGGCGTTGTTTCCCAATGGTGAGCCTAAACGCATTGTCCGGGCGTTGGCGGTGCACCTCAACAAAGCGTTGTTGGTCACCGTCGATGTTGGCGACGAAATACCGGTAACCGTGGGTGTGCACAAAGCCGGTGCCATGCTGGCGTTTGTGCAGCTTGAGGATCGTGCTGGCAATAAGGAAGTTGAGGCCGCCGTCGCAAAGTTGGCCGCAGCGATGTCGGTTCCGGTGCCGCTAGTGAAGCGTAAAGCTGGTGAGCCGTTTCGCAACGTAGTGTATCGATTACTCGACGTTGGCGATGTCGTTGCGCATAATTTTTTCTCGGGCTTGACCCAACGCGTTGCCGAAGATCCGACGGCATTTGTCGGGTTTGCCTACGTGCATGACACCACGATCCGTGAATTAACCGACGACGTTGAGCTTGAAGATGGTGGCGATGCCGACGATGACGACGACGATGATGATGATGATGACGACGAGCCTCGTGCCGTTGCGCCACCCGCGCGGTCGGTAAAGTTGCCCGTGCGATCAGCCGTCGCGGTTACGCCACCGAAGCGCACGCCTCGGGCGAGTGAACCGAATTTGGCCGCATCGGCCGCAACGCTGGTACCGGCGGGAAAATCTGGAAAGCCTAAGCCTGGTTCCGTCGGCCGGATTGCGCCAGCGGAAGCGGTTGCGCTCAGTGCCACGTTCCAACACGCACGCACTGAGCCGGCCAAAGCCGCCGTGGTTGCAGGCGCCGAACGCGAACTGGCGAAGGCTGCGAACGCAAGTGATTGGTTGGCTTTGCGTCGGACCATTGACCCGGCGCGCGTTGCCGACGATGTAATGACAGAATTGGTCAACGTGATTCGCGTTGGTCGGTTTGCTGATGAGGGCGAGCGCGCTACCGTGGTGCGCGAAGCTGCGGCCATGCTGCTGGGTCGCGCGCTTAAAGCTAAGGGCGCCACGGCTGCGACCGTTGCCAAACTGCGTGGCACCGTGGCAACACCGGCCGAGCAAGCTTGCTGGGACATTGTGCTGCGCATGGCTGGCCTGACTTCAGAAT
>JAGPDK010000177.1 GCA_018057605.1 Kofleriaceae bacterium
TGATGTTGCCAACCGGGTGGCGTTACCGGCGCTGCTCGAGTATTTGCGAACCCGGGCGCTGGGGCCGAGCCAAGACTTGGATGCGTTGGCCTGGCGGTTGCGCGATCGAGCTGCGTACGACGCAATCCTAGCGGCACTTGAGGAGCGCTGTCGCTTTGACGATGTGCTGTGGGGTTACGCATTGTTACATGGCGATGCGCCGCGCGGCCTGCAATTGTTGCAACACCGTCGGTTTGTTGATGCTACCGAGCCCGATGTTGGGCCGGCATTTGCTGAAGCCGAACTCATGGATGATGAAGATCTTGCGGTCTATGAACATCTTGAATTCGCGCCACTGATCTCCGCGCGGGCGCATGCGCTGCGTGGCCGCAATCACATTTTGAACGAGGGTTTAGCGCAGCAGTATCGCGAGTTTCTGCAATTGGTGGCGCACCGGGCCCAGCCGACGGCTGCCGACCGTATCGCTGGAGTGCATTATTTATTGGCGGCTGATCGCATTGACGATGGTGCTAGGTTGTTTGCAACAATTGATCGGTCGTTGTGCGGCAGTGGATTGCAATATGATTACATGGCTGCGTATCTGGCGATTTGCAGCTCGGATATCACGCATGCGCAACGTTTGGTGCAACCGTGGCTCGGTTGCCACGTGCCGCGCTGGGCTCGACGATTTGCTGCAGTGGCGCAACTTTGCAACGAGCTGCTTAGCCCGACGCTGGTCGATGCTGCGTCGGCAGCTGCGGTCGCAGCCGGCCCTGATCGGACCGCGCAGCTAGCGGCGCTGGCGAACACGCAGCCGGTGTGCGTGATCGAAACCCATCGAGATGGCGTTGTGGTGACATCCCAAAACCTTGCTCAGATCGAGCTAAGGTTTTTTTCGATCGACGCCGAATTGCTGTTTTCAAAACAGCCGTTTGCTCAAGCTGATGTGGCGCGCTTTGCATTTGTGGAACCGACGCTGGCGCTGGTCGTAAACCTGACCACGCCGCGTCAGGTAGTTGCTTGGCCAGTTGAGGTGGCTGGCCGCAATGTTGTGGTGGAAGTGCGTGGGCCAGGCATCAGCCTGGTGCGCAGTCATTACGCCAATGAACTTGCCGTAACCGTAACGCACAATGCTGGTCGACTACGGGTTGTCCGGTCGGCGGACAATACACCGCGCGCGGCAGCGTACGTCAAAGCCTACGGCCGCGGTGCCAATGGTGTTGCATTCTACAAAGACGGCTATACCGATTTGCGTGGCTGGTTTGACTACGCATCGTTGTCCACCGACGACCTCGATCGCACGTCGGAGTTCTCTATCCTCGTAGTTGACGATGAGTGCGGCGCTGCCGTGGTCAGCGCGCAACCGCCGCTGCGTTAGCCCTCGCGACGGCCGAGGCGCACGGCGCGTGACTGCCGCGCTGCACTGTTAGCTCGCCGTGGTCGCGCGGGCCGTGGCCATGCTAGCAGCGGTTTCAGCATCTGGCGCAAAGGTCAGGCGGCCGGGCGAGCGGCGCATGCCGGCTTGTTCCAGCATGGCGACCATTTCGGCGCGCAGCCCGACGAGGATGACGTGTTGGTTGTCGCGGTGCAGGCGGTCGATCGCACTTTCCAACGCGACCAAGCCGGTTGCATCCATGATGGGCACGGCACGCATCGAAATAATGACGGTATGGCCCGGTTGTTTTGAATGCCGCAAGTTTTCGAACGCCGTCTTAGCTGCACCAAAAAATAGCGGACCTGCAACATCGTAGTAACGCACGCCTGGCGGCAATTCGAGGGTTGGCGTTACCCGGGTTTCTAACGTTACCGAGGTAAGCACCGCCATGCGGCGCATAAACAACAGCGCTGCAAGCACGACGCTGACTGCGACAGCAGTGGTGATATCAAAAGCCACGGTGAGCCCAAGGCAGGTCAGCATGATCATGACATCTGCGCGTGGCGCAATACGCAGCAGCCGCAGCACATGGCGACCTTCGGCCATGTTCCACGCCACCACCAACAACATGGCACTGAGCGCAGCGAGGGGAATATGCCGCAGCAGTGGCGCAAAAACTGCGACGGCAGCTAGCAGCAGACCGGCGTGCATCGCGGCAGCCAATGGCGAGCGTGCACCTGCGCGAATATTACGAGCGGTGCGAGCAACCGTGCCGGTGGCGGCGAGGCCTCCGAACAATGGGCACAACATATTGGCAACACCGAGTGCCAGCAGCTCAGCATTGGGTTCGTGCTCGGTATTGGCTAGGCCATCGGCAACCACCGCCGCGGTGAGGCCAGAAATCGCAGCGAGAATGGCAATGGCAAACGCCGACGGCAACAGCGCGCGAATCAGGGTAAAATCGATCGCAACGTGCACGCCGCCTCGGTGCCACGGCCACGCCGGTAGTGGCGGCAGCGGTGGTATGCCGCTGATGGTTTCGTTGCCAAACGCGAAATCAAAACTTTGCGCGATCGTCGCAGCGCGAAAACCCGGCAGCCATTTGTGCAACATGGCGGCGCCGATCGCCGCCAGTGCAACTGCGAGCAAGGCCGCTGGTGCGCGCCGCACATATTTGTTGAGCACCACAATGGCTAGCAAGGTGAACCCCGCGATGGCGGCGTCACCGTAACTGATAGTGTGTAGATTCGCTGCTACGGCACTGATTCCGTCGACCGCACCGTCGGGACGCGGTATGCGCAGGCCTAGGGAGTCGCGGAGTTGCAAGACTGCGAGAGAAATTGCCAAGCCGGTGGTGAGCCCCGTGGCGACTGGGTGCGGAATAAACTGCAGCATGCGGCCAAAGCGGGCAATCGCCAGCAAGACTAAAATCATGCCGGCCAAAAAGCCGGTGAGTAACAAGCCGATGAATCCAAACTTATGCACGATGGGCAGCAACACCACCACCAACCCAGCGGTGGGGCCGGTGACGACAAAGCGGCTACCGCCGAGCAGTGGCGTCACGATGCCGGCGATGATTGCACTGTACAGGCCATATTGCGGCGGCAAGTCGACCGCCACGCCCAACGCCAACGCTAGCGGCAGCGCCACCAAAAAAATGGCTAGGCTGGCGCGTGCATCGGCGCGAAAATCGCCGAGTTTGTAGCCTTCGCGAAAGCGTTGCCGGAGGCCCCAGCCCACCAGGTCTTTGGCACGATAGGCGAGCGCGAGCTGTTGCCTCACAGCCGCTGTCAGCTCGTCTACGTAACGCATAACCCCAATTGTTACCTTGCATGGGGGGCGCTGTCACGTTTGTGGTGGCGTGGTCGGCGGCGTATGGTGCTTGCAATGAATTACGCGCAATTTAGCGGTGAATTTGCAGCGGAATATGCCTTGTTGCTGAAGCGCTGGGCCTTGCGTGACCCCAAACGGCTGCGCTTCGGCGCGAGGCACCATGGCTATGTGGCAGCGCCGCCCGAGGCTGCAGCGCTGCCGCTAGTCACGCCTGTGGCATATGAGATGTTTATTCGCAATGTTTCGGCTGGTGGTGCGGGCCCCTATTATGGGTTGTTGGTTGCAAGTGCGTTGCCTCCAGCGGTGTGGCAGGCGGCGCAACAACCAAGCCATTTGCCCGACGGCAACGACGAAGCGGCGGTCAACGCCGCGCTCGCTAGTGGCGTCGATCCGTGGCTCGGCGCGTTGCCAGTGGCTGAACTAGGCTGTGGTTATACTGCGTTGTTGGTTTTGAACGGTCCGGCGACCGGACAGATTTGGTTGGATGCGCGCGCGGTTGGTGTGTTGGCTCCGATCGCCCACGATTTCGCTGCGTTCATTCTTGATTGGCTAGATCGCGAAAGTCGCGCAGCGCTGCTGCTGGGCTATGTGCCGGCCGATGTGTGTGCTTTGCCAAACGCCTTGGCTGGCTACCTGGCGATGTGGGAGCAGCAGCACAGTGTGAGCCCAGGCGACATGTCGCCGGGGCAGGTGCGCGAAGCGTTCGCGGCGTTGGGCACGGGCGCAATTGTGCTGGCTGCACAGCATCCAACGCCATTGCGCGCGCAAAACGCGGCAGTCAACCCTTGCCTGGTATGCGCGCAATTGGTCGCCCGCTTGGGCGATTCGGGCTTGGCTTCAACGGTGGTGGCTTGGGCGGGGTAAACACGGTATGGTGCCAGCCGTGAAACTGATGGCGATAATTGCTGGAATGTTGGCGGCCGGCGCGCTGCTCGGCCAGCCGCGTGGCGCTGCAGCTGATGTTTATTCGTGGACCGACGCCGACGGGGTTGTGCATTACACCAACCTGCGGCCCGGCAAAGCCGGTAACGGCGGCGGCAAGTGGAAAAAGGTGCTCAGCTCGCAGCCCGACCCAGGTACCAAAGCCTCGGCGCAACGTGGCGGTTGTCCGCGTTGCGACAAAGTTCGTTCCACTGACAATGCCCCGGAGCGGTTTAGTCGCTACGACGCACACATTTTTGAAGCAGCGGAGCTTTTCAAAATTCCGGTGGCGTTGATCCGCGCGGTCATTCGGGTGGAAAGCGACTACGATGTTGCGGTGGTCTCAGCGATGGATGCGAAAGGGCTCATGCAATTGATGCCCTCGGTCGTCGAAGACATGGGGGTGCGACCGGAATTGGTGTTCGACCCGCGGGAAAACATCATGGGCGGTACCCGCTTGTTGCGCACGCTGGCCAACCGCTACGACGGTGATTTGACGTTGACCATCGCGGCCTATCATGCCGGGCCCGGCTCACTAGCGAAGTTTGGCAACACCGTGCCACCGTATCCATTTACTCGGCAATATCTCAAAATGGTGCTTGAACGTTATCAGGAATACAAAGCCAAGGAAGCCGGCGTGCCGATGGATGCGCCGGCCACGCCGTAGCTTCGAACAGCCAGTTCATCGTCGACGACGGTGGCACAGATGCGGAGAGTTTCGACGTGCTCAAGGTACTTATCGCCGAAGTGGGACATTCTCCATTGCCAGCACTGCCGGTCACCATCGGGCTGGGCGAAACGATTGGCATTGGCGCTGGCACGGCCGCCGCCGTCCGGTTGCCGCTCGGTGCTGTTGCAGCGGAGCATTTTCGGGTCACCCACACCGCAAACGGTTGGTTCTTCGCTGCGCTCGGCGATGCAACCATAACCTCGACTGCGCGCGTGCTCGCGATCAGCGCCGGCGATCAAGGCTCATTGCCTTTGCCGTGTACGCTGACGATTGATCGTTGGCAGGTCGAGTTGGCGCAGATCGACGAAGGCTCCATGGTGCCAGTGTCGCCGATGCGCACCGCAAGCCTGGCACGCGAGCTGGCGCGCAGTTTGCTTAGCGGCAGCAGCGCCCCCGCACTCACCATTGAAGCCGGCCCAGGCGCGGGCACACGCCGCGAGCTGCCACCGCCCGAAGTGCGTATTACCTTGGGCCGCGGCGACGATGCGGACTGGCAGCTTGCCGACGGTGATTTGTCGCGGCTGCACGTCGCGATCGAACGTAGCTGGGACGGCGTGCGGTTGTTTGACTTACATTCCAAAAATGGCACCCTAGTTGACGGCGTAGCAGTTACCACCGCCGGTGTTGCGCTTGCTTCGGGGGCGCGGGTCCGCATCGCTGGGATTACCCTGCGGTTCGATGATCCGGCGGCAGCGTTGGTGGATGGCGCGGTGCCCGTCGAGCTGTCGCCCGCGATGATTGTGTCTGCCGGCGACGCTGTAGTTCACGTAGGCGGCGCTTTGCCCGCGGGTGTCACGCCAGCATCAGCGGCGACGGTAGGGGAGACCGTGGCGCGCGCGCCTGCAGTCACGGTTACCCGTGCTGTAGGGCCGCTCGCACCCACGGCGGACGAACCACGTTGGCTTTTTGGCGTTGCGTTGGCGCTCTGCGGCGGCGCGTTGATCGCCATCGCGTGGTTATTGGTTGCGGCGTTAACGGCGACGGTCGTCGCACCGCCGTAGTTGGCGTCACCCACGTGTCAGCGCAACGGCAATGGTCATGGCTGTTGAACGTTACGCAGGGCCGTTACGAGCCGTCGCTGACCTCACTGCACCAGCGACGCCAGCAGTGCTGCATCAAGCGGGCGCGGGTCGGCGGCCAAGTGCGCCGCGAGCCATTGTGCGCTGGTGCAAGCACCGACCACCGTAACTCCAGGCGTCGTCGACAAAACAAAGCGCAGCGCCAGCTCAAGTAGCGAGGTTACGCCCGGCTCGGTAGCTTGTTTGTTGGTGCGAGCTTGTTGCCATTGGCCGACCACCGCGCGGGCGTCTTCACACGAGTTGGCAGCGAGTGGCACTTGTTTTACACATTGCGCCAGGCGCGCGACACTTACCGCCATGCGTTGCAGATCGGCGGGTGTCCACCGCGCCGCGCGTGGGTCGAAGCGGTGAAATAATGTTGATGCACCGATTTCACCAGCCAGTGCACCGCTGCAAAGTGGCTCGGTGGTGATCACGGCGAGTTTGAGTTGCGCAGCGGTAGCAAACCAACGCACTGGGTTTTGGCCGAACAAGTGATACGGGACAGCCAGCGATGACATCGCGTCATCGCGCGCCAAGTCGGGAAAATCATCGCTGGGCGGCGAATCATCGTCGGGATCACGGTTGCGGTCGACAGGCACAACCCGAGGTGGCGCAGCTACGGCAACGCCCCAATGCAGCACTTTGCCTTCGCGTACCAAGCGCAGCATGGTTTCGCGCAACTCTGACCAGTGGTGATCATTGCGATGATGCTCGGGGCTCACTTGTAACTGTACGCACGGTATTACTTCGAGGGCACTCGCGACTAATACTTGTTCGATGCGGTGTTGGACAAATTCCAGCGGGAACGCGATGCGTAAGTCGCCTGAGGTTACGGGTGCAAGCGCTGCAGTCGCAACGAAGCGGTCGTCGGCACGCGCGGTGCGAATGGCTGCACCGAGCCACTTCCACAAGTCGGCGGTGGCGGCGTCAAGGGGCCCAATATGGAGCGAACCAGCGAACGCTGGTGAGAGGGGCCAGTTTGAACTACCGGTCGCGATGTCATCGCGCGCTGGCGGAATATCCAACCAGCTCAATTCGCAGCCCGTTGCGAGCGCTTCGCCGAGCAAGCGTTCGATGGTGCTGCCAAACTCGCCGCACAACAGTCGGGTGCGAGCGGCGCGTAGCGACAGGCCCAGCGGTGGGACGCTCCAGGGCATGTTGCCCAATGGTCGATTCACTCGTCGTCGCCGCTAAATTTCGATTTGATCGCCATGACGATGCCAGCGAGAACCACTAAGGCCAGAATCATCCAGCCGTATTTGCCCCAGATTCCGCGCTTCATGGACGATTCAGGATATTTGGCTTTGATGGCTGCAGCCAATTCGGGTTCATCAATGAATGAGCTACCGTTAATTGCCGCGGCTTTGCAGTTGCGTACCGAAAAATAGGACCAAAAGATCCCAGTGATATCGCAAATATAACCAGCGTGATAACCGGCCAGCTCCGGATCTTTGTCAAACGGCGCAGGCAGCGGGCCGCACTCAAAATCCTTTTCGCCGGTGTGGTAAATGACCAATCCTCGCGCTTCGGCCGACGTGGGCGCTAATGCGATAACTGCCACGAACGCGATCAGCAATGCAATCAATGGTTTCATGGTCCGTAGCCTAACCTGGCCTTGGCATAGATAGGTGCCAGGCTCGGAGTTTTTTTCTCTACAGAAGGCCACGTCGGTCGGCAATCCAACGTACCATGCCGCGAATGTCGCAACCCTCGACAACTCATGTTGGCGCGTCCATGCCGCGCATCGACGGCGTCGCAAAAGTCACCGGACGTGCGATGTACGTCGATGATCTCGATGCGCCTGGCGCGTGGCACGGCATTACCGTGCGGTCCACAATTGCCCACGGCCGGCTCGAGGGCATCGAGATTCTCGACGGTTTCGCGGCCACCGGGGCAATGCTGGTTACCGCCGCCGATATTACCGATCTCGGCGGCGTTAACGAAATTGCGCTAATCGAGCACGATCAACCCGCGTTGGTTGCCTTAGGTGCGCCGGTAATGCACGTCGATGAAGCAATTGCGCTGGTCGCTGCGCCGACGCGGGCTGCCGCGCTTGCCGCCGCCAAGTTGGTGGTGCCACGGGTAACACCGTTGCCGCCCGTTTTTTCCATGACCGAAGCGCTTGCCGGCAACGTCAAACTATTTGGCGACGATAATATTTATAAGCAACTGTTGATTCGCAAAGGCCACACCGACGACGCAACGTTCGATGCGGTGATGGCGAGCGCCGCACACATCATTGAAGGCGACTATTACACCTCGCCGCAAGAGCAGATGTACATTGAGCCGCAGGGCATGCTTGCGGAATGGCGCAACGGCACCTGCTTTATCGTGGGCTCCATGCAGTGTCCCTATTACATTCATAAGGCGCTCAAAACGTTGCTGCAATGTAGCGATGCCGGCGTGGTGATCAGCCAAGCGGTCACCGGCGGCGGGTTTGGTGGCAAAGAAGAATATCCGTCGATGCTAGCGGCGCATGCGGCGCTGTTGGCCCGCAAAGCTGCGCACCCGGTTAAAATGATTTACGACCGCAGCGAAGATATTGCCGCCACCACCAAGCGTCATCCTGCGCAAATCAAGCACCGCATGGGCGTATCTGCCGACGGAGACATCGTCGCCATCGACATTGATGTGGTGATGGATGGCGGTGCGTATCTGACGTTGTCGCCGGTGGTGTTATCGCGCGGTGTGCTGCATGCGGCTGGACCTTACAAATGCGCCACCGTGCGGGTGGCTGGCCGAGTCGTTGCGACCAACTATCCTCCCCATGGTGCCTTCCGTGGCTTTGGCGCGCCGCAAACTACCTTTGCCTATGAACGGCAAATGCAAAAGTTGGCGCGGTTCCTCGGTGAAGACCCGTTGGCGCTGCGCCATCGTTTGGCGTTGCGCTCGGGTGACACGACTTCGACGGGGCAGGTGTTAACATTTTCTGTTGGCACCGACGCCGTGCTGGATGCAATTGCAAAAACCGCCGGTGCGCCGCCGGTGCGGGATGGGGTACGCCCCAACGGATCGAAGCTGCGTCGTGGTCGCGGTGTTTGTTTTTACTTTCACGGAGCTGGCTTTACTGGCTCAGGTGAGGCTCGGTTGGCAGGGCGTGCTCAAGTTGCGTTGTTGCCTGACGGCCGTTTTGAAGTGCGTGCTGGCTCAACCGACATTGGCCAAGGCGCGATTACGATGTTCACGCAAATTTGCGCAGCGTCGCTTGAAGTTGACCCAGCGCTGGTGCGCGTGCTCGATCCGTCGACGGCAAATGTGCCAGATTCAGGGCCTACCGTTGCAAGTCGAACTTGTATGGTGGTGGGCAGTGTGGTTGAAACCGCATCGCGACTGCTCAAGGCGCGCATCTTGGCATGGGGCCAGGCCAACGGTCACGCGACCTTAACCGTGGCTGCTTGTGGTGCGGCCATGGCACGTGCGGTCGGCGAAATTTCGGAAATGGTGCAGTACAGTCCGCCGCCAGGCATTGCGTGGGACGATGCAACGTATTCGGGCTCGGCCTATCCAGTGTATGGTTGGGCTGCTTGCTTGGTTGATGTCTCAGTTGATCTTGATACCTATGAAGTTTCGATCGACCGCTGCGTGCAAGCGATAGATGTTGGCAAAGCGATCAATCCGATGATTGTAAAAGGCCAAATCGAAGGCGGCACATTGCAGTCCTTGGGCTGGGCCGTGCTGGAAAATGTCATCTACAAAGACGGCAAAGTTGCCAACGCCAACATGACGAACTGCATCGTGCCGACATTTGCCGATGCGCCTGACTTAGAAACTATCTTGGTTGAAGTGCCATATCCCTATGGGCCTTCAGGTGCCAAAGGGGTCGGCGAGATCCCAATGGATGGCCCGGCGGCGGCGGTAGCCAATGCGGTTGAAGATGCATTGGGTTGTGCGTTTGATAGTTTACCGATTTCGCCCGAGGCTGTGTTTGCCAGTCGTGCGGGTTGGAGG
>JAGPDK010000178.1 GCA_018057605.1 Kofleriaceae bacterium
GGTCTCGATGATGACTGTGATGGTAACGCTGACGATCTGGCCGCATGTCCGGGTGCAACTTCGTGCGTCGAAGGCGGCTGCCGCTTGCCGTGTGCCGAAGGCGAATTCCCTTGCCAAGGCGGCTTTGTTTGCGTCGATGGCAGCGCTGGGCGCTTCTGCGTGCCGAGTGCCTGCGCCACCTGCCAACCCAATGAAATTTGTCAGAACAACCAGTGCCTTGACCCGTGTATCGGGGTTACCTGCAACGCACCCAAGACTTGTCGCTTCGGCACCTGCGTAGATTGCAACATCACGGGCTGCCCAACCGATCAAGTGTGCAATCAATCGTTATGTGTGCCCGATCCTTGCGCCGGCGTCGATTGTGCCGCGACCTGCCAAGACCCGCGCGGTTGCAGTTGCTTAGCGGGTGCATGCGTCGGCAACTGCGACGACACCGATTGCGCCGAAGGTGAACAGTGCGCACCGGACGGTTCGTGCCTGCCTAATCTTTGTGCGGGCGTGACCTGCGGCGTCGATGAACGTTGTGTCAACGGGCAATGCACAACGAGCACCTGTGGTGGCATTGGTTGTGGCCCAGGCGAAGTGTGCGAAGCCGGCACATGCGTCGACGATCCGTGCAAGTTGGTTACGTGCAGCGAGCAATTCACCTGCAACGTCCGCAACGACGTTGCCATCTGCCAACCCAAAAATCCGTTGCTGCCACCTGAACGAGTCACCGCCGCAGGTGGCGGTTGCGCCACGAACCACCATGGCAGCAATGGTGCGCTGCTGGTGATCGCGATGGCGCTGCTCGGCCTGCGCCGACGCCGCAGCGCGGTGAACCAAGGGCATAACCTGCGCGCACTTGCCGTTGCGGTTGCTATTGTTGGCACGGCAGCGGCCTGCAACTTGTCACCGTACGATCTAAATAAGGCAACCCCAACCGGCGATGCCAATGACAACGGGGATGGTAACGGGGATGGTGGCGGAGATGCCCCGTTGTTCGATGCACCCAGTTGTGTGGTTAGCGGGCCCGACGACACCTGTGATGAAATCGACAACGATTGTAATGGCATCGTCGACGATACCTTCAACAAGCAACTCGACGACAACAACTGCGGCCTGTGCGGCAAGCGGTGCACCGCGAGTGGGGCCGTACTTGATTGCGTTGCCGGGGCCTGCGAATTCCTGAGCTGCCAGCCTGGCTTTGCCGACCTCGATGCCGATGGCCTCACCTGCGAATACCGTTGTCCGCTATTCCCGGGTATCGCTGAAGACTGCAATGGCGTCGACGACGACTGCGACGGCCGAATTGACGAAACACTGCCGACCCCGCCAACCGGCCAATGCCGCACCACGCCCAACACGCCATGCGCTGGCACAGTGATGACCTGCGCTACCCGCAACAGTCAAACCCGTTGGTTTTGCGACTACGGTCCCGATGTTGAGTTTGACCCAAGCATTCCCAACGGTATCGCGTTGGCCGAACAACAATGCGACGGCAAAGATGGCGATTGCGACGCGATTGCCGACGACACGTTCACCGACCTTGGCCAAGAGTGTGATGACGGCGGCCTCGGCGTTTGTCGCGACGTTGGCAAGCGCATTTGCGACCCAGCGGATCTTGCTACCACCAAGTGTGACCTGACCGTATTGCCAGATGCCCAGGCCGCCAGCGCCGAACTATGCGACGGGTTGGACAATGACTGCAACGGCACGGCCGATGACACCAGCGGGCCGTCGCGGGTCATCGACGCCATGACCCACATCCAGATTGGGATGCTCGACTATTACATCGACACTTACGAAGCGGCGCACCCCGATGCGACGATCATGCGTAGCGGCGTTGCCACCACGCGGGCTTGTTCCAATGCTGGCGTGTTGCCATGGCGCGGTGCATCTTTTGCCGCCGCTACCGCAGCCTGCACCGCCGCCAATAAAGTTTTGTGCAGCGCGAGCCAATGGCAAACCGCGTGCGAGGGCGCAACCAATACCGACTATCCTTACAGCAGCATTTTCGTCGCAGATCGCTGCAACACCGAATCGAATGACGGTGTTGCAGGCGGTGCCGACGATGACATCTTATTGGCAACGGGCGCCAAAGCGATGTGCATGTCGTCGGATGGCGCCATGGACATGTCGGGCAACCTAAAAGAATGGACCAACGAAATTACCGGCACTACCAGCGGTGGCATTAGCATCGCTGTGCTGCGCGGCGGTGCCTACGACAGCCCCGCACTCGGCGCGACCTGCGACTTTCGTTCGACCCGTGCGGCGATCAATGTTGTGTTGCCAACCGTGGGCTTCCGTTGCTGCAAAGCCAGCGCCCCGTAGGCTTGGGCTACATCGGTATTCTAAACACGCAACTAAACAATCCGTAACCCTTTCCGCAAAGTACACCGAACGCCGTGGAATCTGCGAGTGGTGCTTGCGGTCATGAATCAGAGCCTGTCTGATTCGTCGGTACCTCATCATGCCTAGAAAGCCCGCTATGAAAATCTTGTCCCTGCTTGTTGTTGTTGCCGCGACATCGGTGCTGCATCGCGACACCGCCCACGCGGAAGCCCTCGACGATGCCAAAGCAGCATTTGCCGCCTTGCCGGGTATTCGACTGATCGCCGCAAGCGGCATGCGGATCGAGGTCGACGGCCCGGGATTTGTGGCCCGTGGTTTGCCAGGCAATCTCGAAGCCACGGTGTGGAAAGGTGATGCAGGTTGGAATGGCGCGCTGCGGCTGACCCAACCTAATCAGTTTGCGCTCAGCGGTGTCGACGCGCTTGGTCGTCTTTCAACCACGAGTCTGGTGTTGGTCGTTACCTCACAAAATGATGTATTACGCGACAGCCAGTTGCCAACGGCACTCAAAAATGAGCTGGCACCGTATTTTGCCGCGACCGGTAATGCAAATCGCGCCATTGCGCAAGGTGTGAACATCTTCATGGCGGGCACCGCTGGGCCCCAAGGCGTATTGGGCCAACTCGGCAAAGCGTTGGGCAGCAATGGCGGCGCGGTGCGCATTCGCGGCACCGTCGGCGAAGACCTTGCTTCACAGGCATTGACGGCAAGTGGCACGTCGCAGCAAGGCGCAACACCGGCCGCTGGCGCGATGGCGCTGCAAGTAATGTTGCCAGCGATGACGCCCGCACCGTTCAACATGTTGTCCACCGACGACAAAGCGCGGCTGAACCTCGAGATCAAAAACACGACGCTCGCGGTGAGTAAAATCGGCGACACCGTAACGTTCGGGGGGGCCATGCTGGCCACCGTCACCTTGCTGAGTAAGCGCGTTGAGGTTGATGCCAAACTTACGTTCAGCCGCAGCGCGGACGGCACCGATATCGCGATCAGCGGCACCGCGGCGGCGGCCAGCGATCGGCTGTTTGGCATCCAGGGCCTGGCCCTCAAATCCATTGGTATCGATGCCACACTTTCGGATCGCCCCAGTGCGAAGAATGTCGGACTTGGCGTCGCAGCAACGGTCGCGTTCACGGGCGGCCCGACCGCAACAGTCCGCGTGGCCGCGAGCACTGCGAACGGCCGGATTCGCGAACTCTCACTGGGTTTAGTCGGGTCGATTCCCATCAAGGCACCGTCGGGCGGCGAAGCCCTTGCCATCACCAACCCACAACTTGGATTGATGGTCGAAAGCAACGAAGGCTTCATCAGCGGCGGTGTTTCCTGGCGCGGCACCGATGCTCAAGCCGTGTTGGTTGTGCGCACCGCCCCGGTTGGCGCAGCGTTGTTCATTCAAGTTGACAATTTCTCGCTGCAACGTGCCGTCGATCCGAAACCGCGACCAACGATGCGCGTGCCGGTAGACGTGCAGCTCGGCAAAACCATCGTGATTTTGAGTTCACTCGCGATGAACAATGTGCCTCTCGATAAACTGCCAAGCCCCGCGACCAGCATGTTGGCGTCAGTGGTTGCAGCGAGCAACGGCGTGGTGACCGCGACCCAAGGGCTGACCATGCTTACCGTCATCGATCCAAGCGCGCTACCTGCCCTCGGCACCTTAGGCGTAACGTCGCCCGTGGTCCTCGCTGGTAGCATTGGCGTAGCGAGCGGCAAACCAACCATTGCGCTGTACGCCGACTTGCCGGCCATGCCGATGCCCGCAGTGATTCGCAACAATCCGAGCATCTCGCTCGCAAGTGTGAAGCCGCGCATGTTTTTACAGTTGTCGGCGGCATCACAAATGGCGATTGGAATCGAAACTCGGCTCGGCCTAAAACTCGACAGCGCCCCGCTGACCTTGGACGGCCGATTTTTCGTGGCGCTGTCGGCGACCGGTGGCAAATTGGAAATTAGCGGTGCGTTGCTCAATGATTGGGTCGCACCTTTTGCGATGAATGGGGCCACCATCAAAGCCGGCACGGCCATCGCCTTTGCGATCTCAACTGACGGTGCCGCGCAAATCGTGATGGCTGGCAACACCCAGTTCGATGATCAAACCTTTGAACTCGCCGGCGGCGTCAATGTTCTGTTTTCCACCGGCATCCCCTTGGTCAAAGGCTTGGCGTTGCGATTGGCCGCATCAGAAATCAGTGCCATGACACCGGCAAAAGTTGGGCAAATCTTATTTCGCGGCATGGCCAACTCGCTGGCCACCACGTTGGCCAGTGCCAATATTTCAGCAAAAATCAAAAATGATTTGGTTATTGCAAGCCGCGCCGACCTCGTCGCGCTCATGCAAAAGGCAATTCCGACATCACAGCTATCGCAGCATGCAGCGGCGCTGTCATTGCGCAATGTCGAGTTCTATTTACTGACCCCAGGCATGGATGCCGGCCCAGCGTTTCCGCAGTTTTCAGATGTCGGCATCTCGGCCAAAGGCACGCTCAAGCTGGGCGCCAAAACTCTCGGTAGTTTCGATGGCTACCTCACCACCGGCAAAGGCTTTCAACTCAAGACCAGCGTTGCCGATTTCGATATTGGGCCAATGGGCCTCAAGGACGCGGCGCTCGATATCGGTTTTGGCATTCCGCTGCTGCAAAACACGGCACCACACTTCATGGTCAAAGGTGCGCTGCTGCTCAACGGCCAAGCCTTGACCGCCGTCGACGTTACGATTTCAGAAACCAAAATCGCCCTGGCCGGCATGGTCGATATTTTTGGTAATTCGATTGCCCTGGCCGGCAGCGTCGGCCCCGGGGACAAGTTTTCATTAAGCGGCAGCCAGGCGCTTAACCTGCCTAAAATCGAAGACGTCAACTTCCCACGCACTGATGCAAGTTTCACGTTGTCGAACGAAACCGGCCTCAAGTTTAGTTTTGGAGCCAAATGGGAGGGCGCAAAGTTTGATGTTACCGCCAGCTATATCAGCCCAACCAACTTTTCCATGACTGGCAGCGCGGCGGCCGATAGCGGCACCAAAGAATTCAAATTAGGCGACATCGAAGTCGGCCGGCTCACGGTGGAAAAGAAGAGCAAGTTGTCTATCAAACTCACCCCAAACAAAAGCGTGGTGAAATTTGACGGCGCGGCGTCGTTTCGGGCTTTTACTATCAAGGATCCCATCACCAAAAAAACCCTCTGGGAAGGTGCCACCGTCAATTTTGATTTCCCCAACGTGACCCTTGCGTCGGATTTGCGCATCCGCAAAAAAGTCCGCGTCTTCGACATCCTCAAGCTCAAAGAGGTCGATTTCGAAATCAACTACCGGGTATTTCCATAAGGCTCCACCGCCTGGCTTCGCCACATTTTGCCGCAATGACACACAACTGACGCACCGGTGCCTTACTGGCCGCGTAGCGTGGCGCGGTGAATCTGGTACCCCAACCCCACGTGCTGCTGATGAGCGATCAAGCCGCCGTCGATGTGGCGCGCCAGCTCGTGGCACTGCAAGCTGAGATGCTCAACATCCAGATTTTGCCACTGGGGCTCCCGGAGCAGGCGCTGCGCACGGGCACGGTGCTGCTGCTGTGGCTCGGCATCGCCGGCTGGCGCAACATCGTTGCGGAGCTAACGGCATGGTTAGCCGATGCGCCGAACCGCCCCGGGGTGATGCTTTGGGTACCTGGTGCATCGGCCGAGATACGTGAGGCCGGGCTGCAAGCCGGCTGTGATGATGCCATTTCCGATGCGATCAGCACACGCGAACTCGCCGTACGCATCCGAGCGTTACACCGCCGGCTGCACTGGCGCGGTTCCCCTATGCGCTTGCGCTTTGGCCCACTTAAACTGGATCTTGAAACCCGCGCGATGCACTTCGGCGACCAGGCCTTTCCGTTAACACCAACCGAATTCGCACTTTTGCGAGCATTGCTACGGGCCCAAGGCAAGTCGCTGGCCCGAAGCGAGCTGATCGACGCGGTGTGGGGCGACGACACCGACCGTGAAACCAGCGGCCGCGCGGTTGATAATGTGGTCTTGCGTCTGCGCCGCAAACTGCCCAACCCGGAAATGCTTGAAACTGTTCGAGGAATTGGATTTCGGCTGGTCATCAACGATGACGTAGGCACGCCGATCCCGGCGTAGTCCACACATCCCAGAAGCCGCGGTCCAAAGCACAATCGTTGCCACTTGGACACGACGTTGTCACCGCGCCGTCACAATTCATGAGTATCCCTCCGAGCACGCCCTTATGCCAACCCATACCAGCAAAGACTTCGCCCAAGAGCTTCAAACATTGCGCGAACGGTTGTGCACGATGGGCAGCCGCTGTGAAGACCAAATCACCCTGGCGATGATGGCCTTGACCGAACGCAACGATGTTTTCGCGCGCCAAGTGATTGAACGCGACCACGATATCGATCGCGACGAAAACGAGATCGATGAGTTGGCGTTGCAGATCCTCGCGACGCGACAACCGGTGGCGTCGGATCTGCGATTCATCACGATGGCGCTCAAGTTTGTAACGGACTTAGAGCGGATCGGCGATCTTGCCACCGGAATTGCGAAGCGCGCGTTGGAGATCAATCCGCTGCCAACGCTAACGCCCGATGTAAACCTAACGTCGCTGTCGAGTTTGGTGCTGCACAATTTACGCGCTGCGCTCGTCGCGTTCGTCGCCAAAGACGCCGTGGCCGCCACTGCCGTGATCTCCGCCGATCGTGAAATCGACAAGCTCAATGCCAAATTTTTCGCCGAGCTGATCGCCCACGTGGCCACGGATGCGGCAACCGTGACGCGAGTTTTGCCACTCACGTCAGTGTGTCGCTACCTTGAGCGCGTCGGTGATCATGTTAAGAACCTGGCCGAAGAAATCGTTTATATGGTGAGCGCGCAAGATGTACGCCACAAGCCTTTGCCTGTACCTAGCAACTGAACGCTGCAATGAACGTCACACTGTCGTCACGCAGCCGCCGCGGATCAGCCACACAACCCACATAGGTTACCACCATGAAATTCAACGCTGGAATCATCGCCGTACTCATTGCTGTGCCAAGCAGCTTCACGGCAGCGGGCTGTTCCAAAAAAGAACCAACCGCACAACCCGCTGCGACCGGCAGTGCCGCCACCACGACAGCGACGACGCCCACCAGCGCGGTCACGCTCAATGCCAGTGGTTCAACGTTTCAAAAAGCCTTTCAAGAAGTCGCAATTGAATCGTTTACCAAGAGCAACAGCAGCATCAAGCTCAACTACGGCGGTGGGGGCTCGGGCAAAGGCCGCCAAGACTTTGCTGACATGGTGACGGATTTTGGCTGTACTGATGCCGGTTACAAAGATGAAGAAAAAGCCAAACTCAAAGGCGGCGAGTTCGTGTACGTGCCGGTGCTGCTCGGCGCGATCACGGTCAGCTACAATCTTGACGGCGTGGCCAAACTGCAACTGTCAGCCGACACTATCGCCAAGATTTTCCAACGCGACATCAAAAAATGGAACGATCCGGCTATTGCGGCCGATAACGCCGGCGTGACGTTGCCTGACACCGACATCGTCGTGGCGCATCGCTCCGACGGTTCCGGCACAACGCAACAATTCACGCTGTATTTAACAAATGCCGCGACCGCGACCTGGAAGCTGAAATCAAGTTCCACCGTGGAGTGGCCCGCCGACACCCAGGCGGGCAACGGCAACGGCGGCGTGGCGCAAATTGTTAAGTCGACCAAAGGCGCCATCGGCTACGTCGACTTACCCGATGCCAAAGCCTCGGGCCTGACATACGCCCATATCAAGAACGCGGCCGGCAAATTCATCGAGCCGACCTCGGCGTCGGCCCAAGCCGCCGGCGAAGGCATCGAAGTCAAAGATGATTTGATGTTCGTCTCGGTGAATGCCGCCGGTGATGCAACCTACCCCATCACCGCGCCGAGTTGGTGCATGGTTTACACTAAGCCTGCCGACAAGGCTAAAAGTGCGGCGCTCAAGAAGTATTTCACCTTCATGGTGACCGACGCACAAACGTTGGTTCCTGAAATTGATTTCGCGCCATTGCCAAAAGTGCTGCAAGACAAAGCGCTTGCCGCGATCAGCAAAATCGACGGCTAGCAACGAGCCCCTACCGATGAATCTGCAAGGCAAACCCAACCGCGCGAACGCCGCCTTTCATGGCGCGGCGATCGGCGCAGCTGCGTTGGTCTTGCTGATCTTGGCACTGGTGGTTGTGACGATGCTGGGCCGCATGAATCCGGTCCTCGACCGCATGGGCCTTGGGTTTTTTACGTCGCGACGCTGGTCGCCAGCCGACCAACTCTTCGGCGCGCTGCCGTTTTTATGGGGCACCTTATACACGGCGGTGATCGCGCTGGTGCTTGCCGTGCCGGTGAGTCTGGGCGTGGCATTGTTTGTCACCCAAGTGGCATCGCCCCGCGTGCGCAAACCGCTGGTATATGTTTTGGACTTGCTGGCGGTAGTGCCATCGGTGGTATTCGGCCTGTGGGGCGTCCTGGTGCTGGCCACCCCGATCCAAAGTTTGTACGTTAAAATCCACCACGCCGTCGACGGTATTCCCGTGTTGCAATCCATCTTTGGCGCGTCACCACAGGGCCGATCATTCATGACCGCCGGCGTGATTCTAGCGATCATGATCATTCCGATCATCACTTCCCTGGCGCGCGAAGTCATCGACACTACGCCAACGCCAGAAAAAGAAGGCGCGTACGGCTTAGGCGCAACGCGTTGGGAAATGATTACGGCCGTAGTATGGCCGCACAGTAAAGCTGGCATCGTCGGTGCCGTCATGTTGGGCCTTGGCCGCGCCATGGGCGAAACCATTGCAGTGGCGTTGGTGATTGGTTCGTCGATCGGCCAAATTACCAGCAACGCTTTTGCGCCTGGTAATTCGATGCCGTCGGTGATCGCCAACGAATGGGGCGAAGCTGACGAGTTGCATAAGTCCGCGATGATCGCGCTGGCCCTGCTGTTATTTGTCATCACCATCGTGGTGAATTTGCTTGCGACCGCCGTAGTGCAACGAGGTAAACGATGAGCGAACTCACCCGCGCGATCGACCTGCGGCCTCGCCGCACTTGGCGAACGACCAAAAATAGCCTCATGACCGGGCTGATGCTCGGCGCGTTTGGGCTGACGGTGTTGCCGCTTGCCGCGGTGTTGTGGTCGCTGATCTCGCGCGGCTCCGATGTTGCGCTGGCCAACTTCCCTGCGTTTTTCACCGAAACCATTCCCGTGGTATCGCGCCGAGCCGGCCCCGGCATGGGCCCGGCCATCCTCGGCACACTGCTGTGCACCGGCGGTGCAACCTTGATTGCCGTCCCGCTCGGCGTTTTGGGTGCGGTCTATCTCAATGAATATGGCGGCAAATCACTATTTTCCCGCGTCGTGCGTTTTATGGTGATGGTGATGACCGGCGTGCCCTCGATTGTGATGGGCCTGTTCATTTACGTGATGTGGACGATGCGTTTTGGCTACTCGGCCTTTGGCGGCGCGTTGGCGTTGGCATGTTTGATGTTGCCCGTGG
>JAGPDK010000644.1 GCA_018057605.1 Kofleriaceae bacterium
GACCGCGGGGCGGACACCGCGGGCCCGTCGTGCGGGTATCAGCCGTCGTGCGGGTATCAGCTGACCGCGGGGCGGACACCTCGAACTTGGCGGCGCCCGATCGCGCGGCTCTTGGCTCTTGCGATCGCACGCGCTGATGATGTTTAAGCGGTTGGTTCGGCGCGCATTCGCGATGCCGACCGATACCTGCTTACCATTACCAGGTCACGCTTCGTGACAAGTTGCGCGTCCAGACAGGTTACGCTTCATGATCTTTGCGATCAGCCAAGTGGTAAGGCCAGCTTTCGACCCCTGCGAGTCCGCTACCGGGCAGATTACTCGATATTGGCGTGCCGGTGATACTGCGCGAGCGTGACGGCGTGGCTGCGCCAGTCGCTGCGGCATTGGCAACTGGCAAGGCGCGCGGTTGGCGTTTGGCAGCCGCTAAGCCTGCGCGGCCAAGGACAAACTCCACGGCGCGCACGCGTTCTTGCATCGACACCGATTCGATCGGCAAATAATCGATGCGGTGCTGCTCTAGCATCATTTTGATCATGCCATCGATGCGCAATACCGACTCCCACGATACCCCGGCGCGCACGCCGTCTTCTTTGAGCAAGGACTGATGCGGCCGCAAGAAAAACACGATGCCATCGCCAACCCAGCGCATGTAGTTGGCAAAACGCTCGTCGCCCATCATGTCGGCAACGTTGTGCGTATGTTCCGCGGCGTACGCTAAATTGTCGAAGGCCCGGTCTGAAACAAACTGGCCTTGGTGATGCCGCTCGATCATGACTTGGCGGGCAAAGACCCGCTCTTGATACTCCGCAACCAGGTCCATGTCAGTGCGCAGCGCATCAAGCGACGACTCCATTTCAGCAAGCACCGCACGCGCCACTTCACTGATCATCGGCAGATCAAAGCGCCGTGAAACGTAGCGGCACAAGGTGGTTTTTCCAGTGGCGTGGCTACCGACAAAATAGATGCGCATCACCGCGATTGTTAGCTAGGCAGTGTGACATTCGGCGCAGGCCCAGAGCTATCTGCTAGCGCCACTCCCGCTGCAACCGCCCGAGATCGCAAGCAATGCGGACCGCTAAGAAATATGCACAAAATTGCAGCCGCGGATGAATGCCCCAAGGCTGCTCGGCGTCGGTAGTTGGTAGTTCAAAGCTACAATGCGCGTTTTGCATGACGGAAAATATTGCGCACGATTTGTGTGTGACCAGGATGACCGCGGTACGTTGCGGCCAGATTCGGTAAGGAGCCCAAGATGAAGAAACAACGAAGTAAAAATGTGTTGGCAGCCAAACTCGTCGCCGGTGTCATCGGCGTGGCCGGCCTGGTCGGCGCAACCAGCGTTGCCTCCGCGCAGCGTATTTCGCAATTGGCACCGCCATCGGTATCAACCGTACTTTCGGACCCGGCCACGGCCATGCGGGTGGTCGCCGGCGTTGATGGCTCGGCCTATTTGGCGGTGGAAAAAATTACCAATGGGCGTATTTCGCAGCAGGCCTTTTTGCGCGAAGTAACGTTCGCGGATGGCACCGTGTTTAAAACTGATCGCGGCGTCGTGGCGTTACTGCCGTTGAGCCTAAGTAATGGCAAGTTAGATTTCACCATCGATCTCGGCGAAAATCATCGGCCGGCACGCTGTTCAACCGTGATTGAGCCGCGCAAAGGGCGTATCGCCTTGCGTGCTTCATGTGAAGGCAACGGCGCGGTTTCGCCCGTAAATCCATCGCCGCTGCCACCGGTTGGCGCGTGCACCACCAGACGCAGCCATGCCCTGGGCGGCAACGATTGGTTGCGCGGCTTATCACTTGACGTTGATCAGCGTTTGCTGGGCGCCAAGATCACCAGATACCGGATTTTGTGGTCGCCGAATCAGTGGACGTCGTGGTTTGAGCCAGGCAAGAACGACGTCGATGCAACCCGCAATGCAGATGGTTCGCAGCGTCGGGTCTGGGCCTATTTCACCGACCACGCGTTTGAATACGAAGTGTGTCCGTATCCAAATAATCCAAACAATCCCGTGTCAAATCCCAACCCGACGCCGTATCCAATGCCACCATCGCCGCCAGCTCCGGGGCCTTACCAGCCAACGGTGCAAGATATTCAAAATGCCACAGCGGTTTGCAATACCGCCTATAGCTTCAAATCTGAAATTGAGCCGTGCGTGAATCAAACTGTCGCGATGTTATCGACGACCTTCGGTGCCTCTGCCTTCAAAGCCGTCGCGGCTTGCCAACGAGCGTTCACCTTCACGTCAGATCGCAAGACCTGCATGAGTGTCGCAGCGACCAGCCGGCGCGAGCCGGTTGAACTCATCGACTTCTGTGCCAAGAACAACACGTTCGACAGCGAAAAAGTTGAATGCCTCAAGAAGTGGTCGAAATAGAGCGGACGCTGATTTCGCTCGCGGTTGCCTACAGCCGCGTTACCGCAACATCGACGTTGAGTTGTTCACCTTCGATATTCCCGACGAAGATGGTGCCGCTGGTCGGCGTGGCATCGGAGTAGTTGCGGCCGATTGCCACCCGCACGTGATCGGTTTGGGTCAAGACACCATTGGTCGGATCAAAGCCTTTCCAGCCGACTTCGGGTAGGTAGAGCTGCAACCACGCGTGCGACGCTTGGGCTTGCACTTGATTGGCCATCGTTGGGCCGCAGTATAAATAACCGCACACGTAACGTGCCGGGATGTTGAGTAACCGCGCTAAACAGATGAACAAATTGGTGAAGTCTTGGCATACGCCGCGACGATTGACGTAGACGTCGAACGCCGTGGTGAACAACTTGTTCACCACGGCGTTCGACGTCTACGTCAATCGTCGCGGCGTATGCCAAGAC
>JAGPDK010000179.1 GCA_018057605.1 Kofleriaceae bacterium
CGTGACCGTGGCCCAAGTCGCGCAGGTCACCCGCGCATTCACCGACGCAGGTATCATGGTGCATGCGTATTTGATGTACGGGTTTCCGACCGAGACGACGCAAGAAACCATTGACAGTTTGGAACGTGTGCGGCAACTGTTTGAGGCAGGTTGCGTGCAATCGGCATTTTGGCATCGCTTTGCAGCAACTGCGCATAGCCCCATCGGCAAACAACCCGACCTTTATGGCATTCGTTTGGCACGGCCACCGACGGCGCCGTTTGCTAAAAATGATTTGTTGTTCAGTGATTCTACCGGCACCGATCACGACATGCTGGGGCTTGGTCTGCGTCGCGCGCTGTACAACTACATGCAAGGCGTGGGCTTTGATCAAGACCTGCGCAGTTGGTTTGGCAAAGGCGTCAAACTACCCAAGTCGCAAGTCGATCCGCACTTGATCGCTAAAGCCCTACGTGACCGCGGGTAGGGCGGGCTGGCAGCGCTAGGTGTCAGCCTATATTGTTGACTCAGCGAACCTTGCCGCCGAGCCGCGCCGGGGCTTTGTCGGGATATAGTGGCAAAATTTCGTGGCCTACGCGCAGGTCTTTGACGGTTCGATATTTGGCCGACATATCGAGGCTGACGTAGACTTTGTTGGAATCAAAAACGCCAAAGCTAGTCGAAACGATGATCTGTTCGTCGCCGATACACTCGTAACCTTCAGGAATCACGTCGTGGCCGTAGATGCTAATCGAGCCACCGAGCGCCTTTAAGAAACGTTTGGCTTCAGATTCTTTGGCCGAGCGCGCCCACAAAATTTTACCAACCACGGGGGTGTCGAGTACATCGAGCGGACTGCTGTATTCGCGACCCGAAAGATCGGCGGCTTCGATGTCGGCGATGGAATTTATTTTCGCAGCAGGTGCGCCGTGGGTGAACACTGCACCGCACGGCGCGACGGCCGCAAGCGAAAATGTATGCAGGATGCCACGCATGCGTGCCGATGCCGCTGGCCCCAGTATTTCTTCGAGCAGAACAACTTCATCCGCGGCAAACTTGGCGGTGTGTGGGCCGCCAATGTGGGCGTGTTCATGATTGCCGAGCAGCGCGTGGACTCGGCCGTGGTATTGCGAGGCAAGCTGGGCATAGGCAATCACCACGTCGCCGGATTGATCACGGTAGAATTCGCCGAGAAAGTCCGGCCATTCGTCGATTTCCATGTGTGGGCCATGGATCAGGTCGCCGGTGAAAATCAGGTGGGCATCGCCGCCGTACTTATGCAGCGCGGCCTCAAAGACTTCGACGATGCGCTTGAAGTCGCGCATACATCCTTGCAGGTCTGTGCACACGATGAGCCGACCTTTGTCAGGCAATCGAAGTACACGTGCCATTCCGTGCCAGCGTAGCAGGCTATCCGTCGGAAAAGAACCCCGGCCAGCCTAGTATTGCTCAACCGCCACCTACTCGCCGATCGACCTGGCTGCCGCCCTATGTACGGTGTGGTAGGCTGGTGGTGTGAGTCTGTCGAGACGAATCTTAGAAGGGGCCCAATCGCAGTGGGCGAAACTAACCTCGTTGGTAATTGTTGACGATGAGCCGCTGTCGCACGTGGATAGTACCGCACTGAGTGCCGAATTGAGTGCGCGCAAGGCCGCTCGTGCCGGCGCGATCACGGCCCCGGCGGCGAATCCGGTGGCAGCGCTTGCGGGTGCCGAGCCGGCCCAGCGGACGGCACGGCACAAGGCCGCGGCCGAACGGGGCGCACGCATTGGCAAGGAGCGTTCCGACCGCGCTGCCAAGGAAAAAGCTTCGAGCGACGAGGCCTTTCGCCGGATGAAACAGCAGGCTGCGACGGCATCGAGCTGGTCCACTGGCGGCGCCGGCGCCGCCGCTAGCGGCTCGACCACTGGAACCCGTGCCAGCAATGGCAGCGCTGGCCGCACCGCGCCCACACCTGGTCGGAATGAAAGTGAATTGGCGGATTGGTATAAAACCTTGGGTGTCACCCCTGGTGATGACATGCCCAAAATCAAAACGGCGTATCGGCAATTGATGCGTAAGTACCACCCGGACATGCATGCTCACGATCCGAAAAAACAGAAAGCAGCAAACGAATTGTCGATGAAGGTGACCACAGCCTACAACAGTTTGGTCGACTACATGGCCAAGAAGTAGGGCGGGTTGGGCCGGTGCCGTTGTTCGCGGACTGCGGTTTTCGCTGGCTACGGATGGTTGAATGTAATGCACTGGCGCTCGCAATGCTGGGCGACGCCCAACCGCAACGCCTATTTCGTTTTCAGTAGATTGCCGTATCGGCGGTGACGCCACCGCGTGCCGGAACGCTGTGAGTTGCTGTATACCCAGCCCATGAACGTAGCTGCGGTCGAAATTCTTGCATCCCTGGGTATTGAAGCAGGCGCTACCTTGGCTGGCGCGTGGGGCACTGCCGGGGCCATGCCAACCACCGGCAACCTGTTAGCGAGCCGCAGCCCAACCGACGGTAGCTTGCTGGTTCATGTTCACGAGGCGTCGGTTGCCGACGTTGATCGCGTGGTGACCGATGCGCACATTGCGTTCACCAAATGGCGCTTGGTACCAGCGCCCGTACGCGGCAGTATCGTGCGCGAAATCGCCGACGAGTTCCGCCGCCACAAAGCTGCACTGGGGCGCGTGGTGACATTAGAAGTTGGCAAAATCGTCGCCGAAGGCGAAGGCGAGATTCAAGAGATTATCGACATCGCAGATTTTGCCGTTGGGTTGTCGCGGCAGTTGTATGGCAAGACCATGCATTCGGAACGGCCGAACCATCGCATGTACGAACAATGGCAACCGCTGGGCGTGGTCGGCGTGATTTCAGCGTTTAATTTTCCTGCGGCAGTGTGGGCATGGAATGCGTTGTTGGCGTTGGTGTGTGGCGATGCCGTGGTGTGGAAGCCGTCGCGCAAAGCGCCGCTCACGGCCATTGCGTGCCACCAAATTGCCCATGCGGTGTTGGCCAAACACGGCCACGCCGGACTCTTGGGTTTGGTTATCGGCGGCGATCAAGATGTCGGCGAACACCTGTTGGCAGATCGGCGGTTGCCGTTGATCTCGGCGACCGGCTCAACGCGCATGGGGCGACGGGTGGCGCAGGTGGTGGGCGCACGCTTGGGCCGCACGTTGCTCGAACTTGGCGGCAACAACGCAGTCGTCGTGCTCGACGACGCCGACCTCGATTTGGCAATGCGGGCGATTTTATTTGGTGCGGTTGGCACCGCCGGCCAACGTTGCACATCGATTCGCCGGGTGATTGTGCAACGCGGCGTCGCTGACGAGTTGTCGCGCCGTTTGGTTACCGCCTGGCAGCAGGTGCGCATCGGCGATCCTCTCGAAGCGTCGACGATGATGGGGCCGCTGATCGATGAAGCATCGGCGGCGCAGGTGCGCACGGCAATCGCGACCGCGCAGGCCGGTGGTGCAACATTGTTGTGCGGCGGCGGGGCCGTGCCCGGTCGCAGTGCCACATTTATGACGCCGGCGTTGCTGCGCTCGCCGCGCGATTTACCCCTACTCCGCGAAGAAGTGTTTGGGCCGATGACGCATATCGTAACCGTTGACTCGCTCGACGATGCGGTCGCGTTGCAGAACGACTCGGCGCACGGTTTGTCGTCGGCAATCTTTACCCGCGATTTGCGCGCCGCCGAACGATTCTTATCGGCTGTGGGCAGCGATTGCGGCATTGCCAATGTCAACATTGGCACCAGTGGCGCCGAAATCGGCGGCGCGTTTGGTGGCGAAAAAGACACTGGTGGCGGCCGCGAAGCCGGCAGTGATTCGTGGAAACAATACATGCGCCGCCAAACCAGTACGATCAACTGGGGCGATGATTTGCCGTTGGCGCAAGGCATTCAATTCGGATGATCGATTACGGACTTTTGGGGCTTAGCATTCGTCACATGTTCGATGATCATGCCCCAGGTTTACCCAACGCCTGAGTCCCTGGTGTTGACCGCTTGCTCGACCGCCGGGCATCACACCAAATAGTCGAGGCACCTCGCATAGTCGATCGGTTCGCCGGTCCAATTTGATTCGTTGGTAGCAGCCGTGATGGCGAGCGCCGCATGGGCATCGCGTAACGCCGCGAGACCACGTCGCGGGCCATCGTCGCTCAATGTTGGGCGATCCGGTTGCACGTCAATGAGCCGGTTACGATGATCGAAGAAATTCCAGCCATGGGCACCGTTTGCTTCGACCCCGCGCCCCGCGTTCGCCGGTCGCTCCAACTTTGGCCGGCAGCCGCCTTCGTGCAGCAGCGTATGGTGGGCACTACACAACAGCATGAGATTCGCCAACGCAGTTTCGCCGCCGTTGGCCCAGTGCTCGATGTGATGGCCGTCGACGTAGCGGCTGTGCGTGCACCCGGGAAAACGGCAAGTACGGTCGCGCAGTAGTAATGCACGCTTGATTGCGGCTGGAATCGTGCGGGTTTTGCGGCCGATGGACAGCGGCTGGCCTTGCGCGTCGACGTGGGCAACCACCACACCGGCGTCGCAGCACAAGCGTCGCGCGGTGGAGGCCGCGATAATTTCGCCGTCGGCCATCATGGCTAGAGCCGCCGGTTCCGCCGAACCGTGCAGGCCGGCATGTGGCACGGTGATGATGACTTCGACCGGGGTGCGCTGGGGTCGAGCGCCGCGCATGCGATCCTGGATAATGCTTATAAATGCGTCGGCCCGCTGCCGGCCACGGTCGGTAGATGTTGGTGCTTTTGCGGTTGGCGGTTCAGCGGGAGTCGGTTCAGCGGGAGTCGGTTGTGCTGGCGACGGTTCAGCGGGAGTCTGTTCTGCTGACGACGGTGCCTCGGGAGTCGGGTTCGTGCTCGATGTGTCCATTGCAGCATTGAGCGCGGCCCAAACGATCGCCGCTTCATCACTGGGCAGTACCACTTCAAACTTCACCATGCCGTTGTCGAGACTGCGCCGCGTCACCGTGCGCTGCGCCGCGACTTGCGCCGCCGCCATCGCTCCAGCCGCCACCCCGTGCGCTTGATCATACGCCTGCACGTTCTCATACGAACGACACAATTTATCGAGCTGCGATGCTGGCATGCGTTTAGCGTACGCGACCCAGAGATGTTCTTTTTCTGCCGTCGCCACCCGCGTAATCGCTCGGGCCTGCGAATATGACATCGCACCGAGTCGCAATTGCTCGTCGACCAGCGGCAACTCTGCCAACTTGCGTGCAATTCGCACCCGCTCACGTGCTGTGCGCAAATCCCAGCCAACCCGCCACGCCAACCAATGCGCACACGACAATGCACCCTGCATATGCCAACCCGAGGCAATATCAAATTCACGAATCGCCGTTAACAGCCGATGCATCGCAGCGTCGATATGCGCTGACATTTCAGCGATTTGATCACCCAGCGCATCGACATCGAGCGCCACCTTCACCTCTGCACCGTGCATCATAAAACAACTCTATAACGTGCTTTTTCGACGCTGTGATTGGCTCACTGCGCTGCGAAGACTCGGTGTGATGAAAGAAATTCGCCGATGCCGACTATCGGTTCATGCCGCGAACATGGCGGCGTTGCATGAGCGATTCGTAAGCGCCGCCAGCTTAACGATTTTCATCCAGAAAAACACGTCAACATAAATCGGAAATATTTTGTCCCTGTTTCAAGAAACGCAGTCCGAAAACCGGACGAAATGCGGTGCAAGCCCTCAATGTCAACCGGCGCATTCAAATCGACAACTATCGCCCATTCAAATTTCGCATTCATCTGCCGACCCACCCCACGATCGCAAATCGCGTGCAAAGCTTCCCCATCGCCATCAAATACCCCACCAACCCGCGACGCGACGGCGGCGCATCAGGCGACGCGCAAGCACCAACCTCCGCGGCCGCGCGGCCAGCCGCAGTGCACTCGCGCAAGCTCCACCTCGCTCCCTCCGGAGCCTCTGTGAGCCGACCGTTCACCTGACCGTTCACCCGACCGTTCACCTGACCGTTCACCCACTCGTGTCCCAACCGATCCTCAGCCACCCCGCTGCTCCGCGCAACAACCGCAGGGCGAACGATCGAATTCAGAGTTCCGTCGTCGGTCGTCCGTAGTCCGAGTACGCACCCAACGTTATAGTGGGCTTTGGGCGCGTGCGATCGCACCTACGTAACCCGCGTTGGCGACCGCCACCGTTGGTCAATACAGTTTCTTGAGATGCGTGCCGCGATAGTAGTGCTTGAGAATCTCTTGATGCGATTTGCCAGCCTCCGCCATACCGATTGCACCCATTTGACACATGCCAACACCATGGCCAAAGCCCGCACCGCGAAATACAAATGCTGTCGGGCGAGCAAGCGGCCCTTCAACGTCAACGGCAAACAACGATGATTTAAGGCCTCCCAACAATCGGCGAATACGCAAGTCGCCGGTGACCTCGGCGCTGCCTTTGTCGCCGCGAATGGTTAGCGCGCTGATGCGACCCGAAACGCCTCGTTTGCCAGGTGTCAGGCTGATGACGCGGCCCACGCTAGGAAAATCACTTGCCACGCGAACCATCAAATCGTCGACGGTTACCCGTTGCGTCCAACGGAAGCGGCCTTTGCCTAAGGTTGGCTGGCCACACCAACTTTTGGTTGGTGCTTCGCGTAAGAAATTTTCTAAATTGTCGGCGGTAACCCGGGTGACGCCACTGTCCTTGTTCGGTCGGTCACGGCGGCCACGCAGCGATGGGTCAGGTTGGCCGTCCCAGATTGCATCGTTGTCCTCGCTGTGACCGCCGCAGGATGCGCTGTAACGCACATCCACCATGCCGCCGCCGTCGCGCAATAAAACGACGCCGCGGGTTTTTGCAATTGCGCGCGTGGTGCGAGGGTGTTCCTGGCCAGCACCAGCGTAGACTTGACACTGTTGCGTTGAGCACAGCAAAAACGGATCGGTCAGATTGCGCCGCCCGATTTTTTGCAACAACTCGGTGCGCGCAGCGATGGCTTGTGCTTCAAGCGCGGCCTCTGGTGCGTCGGCAAACATTTCGGCCGGCACAATTCCGGCAAGCAATTTGTCTTCAGAAACTGCGTTGACCACCACCAGCGTGCCGTCATTGGCAAGCGTCACATACACCGCGCCCCAATAGCGGCGATCCTCTTTGGTTGAGCCGAGTTGCGAGCCACCGATGCCAACCGGCACATCGGCGATGGTTAAGGTTTGTTCGCTTTGCATTGGTGCAAACCACAACACCGAAGCATTGCGCACCACGGTGCCGCGATTTTCTGCGATCAACATACCGCTCGGGCGGCGCACCAATTCTTGATGCACGGAGGTTGCTATCGAGAATTTTTTGCTGATTTCAGCTGCGCGCGCCGCGCCTTTTCCACGCGCCACGGGGTCGATGGCGATGCGGGTTTCGCGACTATCGATCACTTCACCGTCGACGCCGAATACGCTGCCGATGTCGAACGATTTTGGGTCAAAGCCTAGTGCTTTCCATTTGGCAAGGGCGGTGGTGATGCCAACGGTATCGTCGGGGCCCAGCGTATCGACGACGATCCAGTCCAAAATGAGCGCCGGTTGGGTCTTCTCGGCGCGCACGGTCCAGGCCGCAGCGCCTTCGGCTACCACGGTTGCGCCGCCTTCACCGTCGGGCCGTACTACCACGCCGCTTTTAGCGGAAATTTGTGCCGAGGTCACGCCGCTTGTGATTTCGACGGTAATAAGCGGCAGCTTGTCGTCGGTAAACGTAAATCGATTGGCATACAGAATGCGCAACTTGTCGCTGGCCGAGGTTTCGTCAGCGACGGCAGGCGCCACGGCGACGCCCATCAAGATAAGTGAGAGGATACCGAGCGCAGGAGGAATCCGCAACATGCGGTTACCGTCGCAGGCAGCGCCGCTGGGCGCAAGAAAACGGCAGCCCTTGTCAGCCCTTGCCAGCCCTTGCAGGTCGAGCGTCAGCCTGTTACGCCACCCCTCGCGATGTCGTCATCAACGTTACAACTTCAAGCACGTGCTAGCCTGCCCCGCAAACCGGTGGCGCCAACCTTGTGCGGTCAGTTGGTAACCCTGCGCCCGTTGCGGCTGCCGGCGGATCTTACTGCGTTGCACGCCAACAGTTGTGGTGCTGCAACCGAGCTTGGCGATCGAAAAATTGCTGCGTACGACGCCGATGCGCTGATTTGGCGATATATGTTTGCCGGCCCCTTCGCGGATGCCGCAGAGTTGGGAACCCAATTTTTGCAGCCGCAAGCTGATGCACTTGATGGCACGCCGCTCTGCGTTGAAATCGCCGGCCAGCCGGTTGGCGTGTACAATATCTTGAGCCATGCGCCCGAACATTGGCGCATGGAACTCGGCAGTATTTGGTACAGCCCAGTGGTGCAACGTAGCGGTTGCAACGACGAGGCGACGTGGCTGGTGCTCGATTATTTGTTTGCGCTTGGCTATCGTCGGGTCGAGTGGAAGTGTCATGCCGACAATTGGCGGTCGCGCGCTGCGGCGTTGGCGATGGGCTTTTTGTTCGAAGGTTTGTTTGAATCTCACATGCTGGTTAAAGGCCAAAATCGCGATACCGCGTGGTACCGGATGCTCGATCGAGATTGGCCGCGAGTTCGGCCGATGCTCGCAGCCCGGGTGGCGACTAAGCTCGCAGCAGCAGCGGCAGAGGTGCAGCGGCATCACGCATGATGAATCGAAGGTTGAGCGTGTTGATCACGAAGTGCGCGATGATGACGCCGGCCAGGTTGCCGGTAGCCATGGCGAGATAGCCAAGCACAACTCCAAGCAACGCAGCAAAAATAGTCCATGGTACAAATTTGCGGCCAGGCCCGATGTGTAGCAACGCAAACACCGCGGCTTGCAGCCAAATGCCGAGCCACGGTGTCAATGCACCGCGAAACAGCATCTCCTCGCCGATTGAACTGGTCGCTGCCAACAGCCAAATATCGCGACTGGTCAGTGGCCCCAATACGTCGCGAAACGAGCGATTCAGAACTTGCGCCCACTGCCATTGTGCAGCTGCTACGCGGCAAAACAACACGACCGCCAGGCCTAGTGCCAGGCCCAACGGCGGACCCCAAATTGCGTCACCATGTGGGCCAACTGCAAAAACGTTGGGATCGCCACGCCACGCTGCGATAAAAATCGCAAGCAAGGCCATGCCGGCATATAGCCCGATGATCAGCGTGGTGCGCGAGTGCGGCGGAGCAGGGCTTTGAAACTGGTGACGCACTCGGCTACCCCAACGCTACTTCGGCTGGAAATGCAAAACTAGGCCAAAAGCACCCGGCGGTCAGTTCGCGCTGCGGGCACCGACATTACCGCGATACCTTATCAGCCGCATCGGCTCAGGGGCTGGCGGCCACTACGGCAGGCCGAAGCCCCACCGTGTGTCACCGATGAAAAGTCGTGCGCGAGGGGGGATTCGAACCCCCACAGTGTTACCCACCAGCACCTCAAGCTGGCGCGTCTACCATTCCGCCACTCGCGCGTTATGTCTTTTGAAGCAGGACGGGAGATACACGGTTTCAACGGGCTCGTCAAGAAGCAGCCGCGACAACGTGGCTGGTTGGTCGAGCGGAGCCAGGGAACGTCGGACTTTCAGACTTCAGACTGGCGGACTGGCGGACTGGCGGACTGGCGGACTGGCGGACTGGCGATGGATCTTCCATCGTCGCGCGTCGAGCTTTTGCGATAGACGCACGATTTGCGAACTGCAGAAATTGGGGTTGCTGCCCGATCGCGCACGGCCAGCGCCAACTCGGGCAGGGTTAACACGGTTGTATTTTCGTTGGCACGGGCCGTGCGCGGTTGCGGGC
>JAGPDK010000180.1 GCA_018057605.1 Kofleriaceae bacterium
ATCATCAAGTCGATGCCGACGTCGTGGCCAGTGTCGTCGAACATCAGCAGGCGTTGCGCGCGCTGGTTACCGGCGACAAAAGTTCTGAGTGTAAAGCTACGCTCGTGGCCACGCCCGTTGATGCGCAGCTCGCGGCACCCCAGGCACCAGGCTTGATCAAGCTGGGCACGCGTAAAGCAGGAGAGTAACGACATGTTAGTGGCTGCCTATGTATTGCTTGGAATCTTCTTTTCGTCATTGTCGTGGATTTTGGTGCTCGGCTTGCGATCGCCGGCCCGACATGAAGTTGAGGTCAGTGAGCTCCTTGCCGCGCCGCTGGCACGCGTCTACGAAGCAATTGCCAATATCCCAGCGTATCCAACCTGGCGCAGCTCGGTGACTAAAATCGAATTGATCGGCCCGGTTGAAACGTCCCAAGGCGAGCGGTTTTCTTTTCGCGAATTTCGCAAAGGTGGCGACGCCCGGGGCGTCACGTATATTGTGGTTGATGATACCCCCCCGAGCAAAGGCCCGGGTGGGCTGGGCCGACGGGTGCATCGCATTGTCGGCGGCCGTGCACCCTATGCGGGCCAGTGGATTTTCGGTTTTGAACCACGCGGCCAGTCGACGCAGCTAACAATTATTGACCAAGGCGAGATTCGCAATCCGCTGATGCGTGGCGTGGCGCGGCTGTTCATCCCGCCGACCAAAGCGATGAATCAGTTCTTGATGGATTTGCGTGATCATCTGCAAAAACGCAGTTCGGCAAGTGACGCGGATTTGAATTAGGCGAATATTGTCAACGTACCGCAGGCGTGCGCCGAGGCTAGTGCTAACGAGCTTCGAGCGTGACGCCGCCCCATGGATCAAAATCCATCGGGCTGCTTTCTTCTAAGCGCAATTCGTTGTCGCCGATGAGGGTTTGATAGCCCTTGGCAAACACCACGACGCTGTACGTGCCCGGTACCGGGACGGGTTGTTTGAGGTGGACTTCGCCCATTGAATTCGATCGGCCCCACGACAGGACCTGATCGTCGAGGCGGTTGATATCTATCTTGCTCGCGTTCACGCCGCGGCGCAGCACCATGATGAGGGCGTCTTTGATCGGTGCACCGTTGGCAAAATCGGTAATTTTCGTGCCAAGGCGGACGCCTTCGGCTGGGGCTTCAATAGCGGTGGGCTCCAAATCAACACCGGTTTTCCCTTCGCGTGGGGTCCACCCGGCTGCGGCAATTTGGGTCAAGTCGCCAGCGGATACCAGCGGTCGGATGAGCCCAACTTTGGAGGTCTCGACGACGTCGCCGGTTACCGTGACCCGTGTTCGAAACACCGTGGCGATGCCAACGAACGTGCCGTCATCGGTCACGACGGGCCCACCCGAATTGCCATGGGAAATTGGCGCATCAGTTTTGATGTATTGGTCGGTGAAACCCTCGATGACGCCTTGATCTACCGTCAGGCCGCCGCCGCCGACATCGGGATACCCCACGACCCAAAGCCGCATGCCCGGTGATAGCACTTTGGGTTTGGCTATCGACAACGGTTGCCAGTTCGCAGCGCGGGCATCCCATTGCCGGCCGTCGAGATCCATGTCGCACTTGATTAGCGCGAGATCGATTTCGGGTTGCAGCTTGCTGCGGCTCGGTCGACCAGCGCAGATCAGCACTGGCGCTTTTTCGGTTTGGTTACTGCGCGCAATGATGAAGACATCGTGCAAGCGCTGATTGCTGTCGTGCACCACATGATGGTTAGTTAGGATTGAGCCATCGGTGGCAATCACCACGCCTGAGCCGCCGCCTTTGGGCTGGAGTCGACCATCGACCAGATCCGCGACGATCACCATCACGGTTGAATCAAATGCTTTGCCGACGGCGCCAGGTTGGTTGGGCTTGGTGGCGCGGCCAACTTGCGGCACCAGCGGCAAGCCGGTTTGTGATTCAACTTGCAGCGTCGGTGCCGTGACGGATTCCATCGCGGCAATGGCATTGCTACTGCCAAAAAAACTTACGACATAGATCCGTTCGCGATCGACGGTGGCGTACTCAACCGCTGAGTCCACCGTCGGCGCATCGCCGTGTTCGGTTGCGTGCGCGTAGGTGTACTCGGTGCGCAGCCAATCGTGGCCTTTGATTGCGATGACCTTCGAACCGGTGAGGGCATACAGTTCACCCCAGCGGGTCCGCCGATCAATTTCGAGCCCAGTCACTACATTGCTCCAAGGTGGCGCGTCGTCGATAAATACTTCGAAGTGGGCGGCGTCGGCCATGGCCGTAAAGGCAACGTGGTAGGCGGTGGCCGGTTTGGCCGGCGGTTCCCAGGTGCGCAATAGCCGGGCCGCAACCGGGGCGACTGGTTCAGGATTGAGCCAGGCAGTTGAACGATTAAATGATAGGCCGCGCTCGGAAAATTGCTTTACCGGTGGCGTGACCATGCGGCGGTGCAGTCGCCCTGCCGCGATCATAATGCCAACCGCGAACAGCAAAACGAAGATGTCGTGCTGATGATACTGCACGCGCAACTCGGCGAGATCCGTGCGGGCCCGTTGCCGTAATTTGGCAATCGCAGCGGTGGCCACCGCCATCGGATCGTGCTCGCCGTTGCCAGGGGGGGGCAGCGGTACGCCGTCGCTGGCGTCGTCGACCATCGATGGTTTTGCCGGTCCGGCAGCCGGCCGTGATGCCTCCGGCGCTTGTATCGGCGCACTGCCGCCGCTCGGCACATAGGCCGGAATGCCATCAACCACCGAGTCTTCGCGTCGTTCGATCGCTGCCCGTTCGGTTTTCGCCCGTGGCACGGCCGCAGCGCTGGGACTTTGCGGTGCAGGCTCGGCGGCGGCGGGTGCGCCAGCGGCCGCGTGCGGTTTGTCGTCGGTGGCGTCGGATGCGCCGGATGCCGGCGATGCTGGATCTGGCTTCGGCAGATCACTCATGGTCGCCTCTGCGGAACGGTGAATCGTGCAACAACCGGCGCGCCGCAAGCATCAAGCCACCGAAGACCAAGGCGGCTACGGCCGCCGCGTATGCAATGCCGCGCCAAGGATATTGTTTCATGCCGCTGTTGTTGAGCCAGGTTTGCATTAACGCGAATTGTCCGTTGAGGCCAGCAGCGCCCAGCAGCCCCAAAAACAGCAACAAGCCGCGCACCGGCGCCGAGCGTCGCGTGAATTTGGCTCGGCCCATTACGTAGCCAAGCGCGCCAGCAAATGACGCGTGAGCCAGCGTGTTCACCACCGCTTTGGCTGCACCGATCGACAAAAACACATTGTTGCCAAGCTCGGACAAGCGATGGTAGTTGTCCCAGGTCGCGAACCCGGTACCGACGGCCATCATATAGATGACACCGTCCATCGGCTCGTCGAATTCTTTCGACAAGTACACCGAATAGCGCACGACCGCATATTTGCAGACCTCTTGAGCTAGGCCCAACACCAGCACCGCGTACACGATGCGATCGAGCGAAAACAAACTTGTGCTTTGATGCTCAAGCCCAAGTGGCGGGACCGCTTGGGCTCGAATAAATTCGGCGAGCGGTCCAGCGATGAACAGCCCTAAGGCAAAAACCCCGGCAACCAAATGCCGTGGTTCAGGTTCGTGGCGATCCCATAGGTAGAAAAAGCCAAGCCAAAGCCCCGCGGGAATGACCGCCATCGCGGCTGCGAGCAGCGGGCCAAGGCTCAAAGGTTTGTTTAGGCCAAAGAGGCGTTCGACGAGCCAAGCGAAGCCGATGAAGCCAAGCAGCCCGCCAATGAACAGAAACTTGCCTCCAACCAGCGATCTGGCCCGTCGCAATGACCATTTAGGGGCTCGCACACCGAAATCTTACGCCGGCTTGGCTTTGCGCGCGCTGTTTTGACGCCTAAACTTACATTTCCGGTACCTAATGGCCAAAAAGCAAATCGCGGAAGAGCAACTACTCTCTATGAACGACCTTGCGGTCTATCTGCACCTCGATGAGGGTACGGTGGGCAAGCTGGTCTCCGCTGGGAAAATTCCCGGCGTCCAACTCGAAAAACAGTGGCGGTTCAAGCGCGCCCAAATCGACAAATGGATTGAAGAACAGTTGGTGGGTGAGGATGAGGATTTTGCCGCAGTGCCGGATGGCATGAAGCTGCCGCTCGAAGATTTGCTGCCCGAGCAAGCGATCATTCCAACCTTGCGAGCCAAAAACTCGCTGGGTGTGATCGAGGAATTGGCCAGCCGCGCCTACACCAACAAATGGCTCAACGATAAACCTTGGTTTGTCGGCGCCGTGGTGGAACGCGAATCACTTTCGTCGACGGCGATGGAAGGTGGCGTCGCGTTTTTGCACACGCGGACCAAAGACAAAGGCAAAATTGCCAAGCCGTTTGTGATCGTGGGTCGGTCATGGGAAGGCATCGATTTCGGCGCGCCCGACGGTCGGCCAACCCACTTGTTCTTTTTGTTGGGGCTCAAATACGACCGCTTGCACCTGCCGATTTTAGGTCGGTTGGCGCGGGCGCTACGCAATCCGGTGACGATTGCACGGCTGCGCGCGTTGTCGTCGACCGACCAAATCCGCGCGATGCTGCTCAAAGAAGATGCCTCAGCCCGGGCCGGCATTGTGCCGGAAATAAACACCGAAGGCTTTGCGCCTAAACTCGATCGCACCATGCGGCTGCGGTCGATTCGCCGGCTGCAATACCAAAAAGCCCAAGAAGTTGCCGACGAAGCAGCGGCCGCTAAAAAAGCCACCAAGCGTCGCGCCCCACGGGCTGCGGCGAAGAAAAAATAAGTTCGATTTTACCAGGGCCTTGGCGCCACGCGCGTGGGATTAGCCGGCCGGCCGCTACTGCGCTGGGCTAAACGGTTCGCCGGCCGCCGTGCGTGGGCCGTAGAAGCGCAAACTTGCGACGATGGTGGTTTCGTCGCCACCTTTGACCATGCGCCGCGCCGCGACGTCGAAGCTCATTTTCATGCTGGCGACACCAAGCCCGCCAGAAATGTAGGTTGCGCCGAGCGCACGATCAAACAGCGCACCAGCGCGCAGCGGGTAGGCGGTTTGGCCATCGCCAGGCGAAAGAAAGTATTCCAAGCCGCCACCGTAACGGCCGGTTTTGGCTTCACCATCGAGTTTCCACCGCGCGTCAAACGTGGCGGTCACCGATGGCGTTGGCCGAAACAATATCCCGCCGCCGATGGCGCGTGGAAATTCGCTTGATTCGGTGCCCCACAAATTGTGGCCGGTGGCACCAACATTGACCGATTCGGTTAAGCGCAGGGCGATGCCAGCGTCCCAGTTGACGCCTTTGGCGCTGGCTTCGTCCATCTTGTTCGACGAGAAATTGAGGTAGCGAATAGTCGAGCCCAAGATGACTCGCGACGACAACGGCCGTGCCAACGTCAGGCCGGCCGAGTGCGTGCTGCGATCGCTGGCCATGCCGCCGAACTCTGGGTTGCTGCCAGCGTGGCTGTAGAAAAAACAGCCGGGCATTGCGCCGGTGGAATCACAGGCACTAGCGTTGAACAGCGACGCCGAATCGCTTGGCCGATAACCATAGCCGGCTTCAAATACCAATTCATGATTGAGCCCAACGCCGGCCGGGTTGAGCATAATGGCTGAGCTACCGATCGATCCGCCGCGCAACGCTTCGCCGACGGCGATTTCGCGTGGGCCGAGGTTATCGGTGAGCGCATCTGCATCGGCGTTGGCAGCTGGCATCGCGACCAGCGAGGTCGCAACCGTGCCAGCGACAAATCCTAATAGTGAGAACCGAGCAGGGCGTAGGCGCATGGGCTGAGCATTTGCTTAGTTGCAGGTAAACGCAAGAAAATTGCCGGCGGCAACAATGTTGACGCAATGGCGCGTTGTGGCGACGTGCAGCTGCCAAAATGGCGGTCGCATGCGCCGTGGGTTTGTGTGGCTTTGCACGGTCGACTCGGGGCAGCAATCCTGTGAAGCGGGCCTTGCGACCAGGGCCACGGCCGGTCTATTCCATCGCCGTGAGTAGCTCCGGCCCAACCGAACCACCAACTATGGAACCATTACCAGACACCGCGCAGCGGCGCGGATCTGAGATCAACGTGCGCGTGTTGATCGCGAGTGCGGTTGTGGCAGCCATCATGGGCGCGTCATATCCGTACATGGTGCTCAAGTTGGGCTTTGGGCCGAACGTGTCGGTGGTTGCTGCATTTTTGGGCTATTTGTTTTTGAATTTGCTCGGGCATAAACAATATGACCGTTGGCAAAACAACATTGTGCAAACTGCCGGCACCAGCGCCGCGCAGACCGCGTTCATGTGTGTGTTGCTCGGTGCGTTTGATATTTTGCGCGAGTCCAGCCACGGCAAGTTTGCCATTGAGCTAACGCCGCTGACGTCGTTTTTGTGGTTGACCACGGCCTGTACCTTGGGCGTTTTGCTTGCGGTGCCATTGCGGCAACACTTTATCGTCGACGAAAAACTGCCGTTTGCCGACGGTTTGGCCACGGCTGAAACCTTGGTCGTGCTCGATCCACCGCGCCGCAGTGATGCCGGGCTGATGGTTGCGACGGCTGAGGTCCGTAGTGGTGGTGACGCGGTGGGCATGGTGGGCGCAACAGCGTCGGCAGGGGCCAAGCTTGACGAGAATCGCTTCGAACTGCTGGCGTCGGCGGCCCGCCATGCCGCGATGGCCCTGATGTTTGGCGTGGTGTTGTCGGCGGCGCTGATGGTGTTTCGCGAAGATGGTCACTTGTCGATCGCAAGCATTCCCGAAGGCTGGGCCTCTGCTGCCGTGGTTTCGACCGTGGTGTTGGCCAAGATGGGTGTTGGCATTTCGTACTCGGTGCTTAGTGTTGGCTCGGGCATGCTCATTGGGTTGCGGGTGTGTGCCAGCATGTTGCTGGGTGGCTTATTGGGCTGGGTGATTATGCCGGGCTTGCTCGTCGACAACGGCGTGATTCCTGCCAACCCTGGGCGCAACGCTGTGCTGACGTGGGTGATGTGGCCAGCGACCGGCATGTTGGTTGCCGGTGGGCTCACGGCGTTGGCGTTGCGCTGGCGGGTTTTGATCCGGACCTTTGCGAGTTTGCGCAGCGCTAAAATCGACGGTGATGATTTTCCCCTCAAGTGGGTGGGCATGGGAGTGGTCGCCTGCACCGTGTTGTTGTGCGTGGTGCAAAAAGAGCTTCTGGGCATGCCGATTTGGGCCACGCTGTTGGCCACGGTCGCGTCGATTCCATTGATGCTGGTTGGCTTGCGAGTGCTTGGTGAAACCGGCTGGGGCCCAATCAGCGCGCTGTCCAACATGATGCAGGGGTTGTTCGCTGCGATCGCACCGGGCAACACCGTGGCCAACATGGTGTCGAGCGGCACCACCGGCACGATCGCAACGTCGTCAGAAGCGATCATGCAGGATTACAAAGCTGGATACATTATTAACTCAACGCCACGGGCGATGACGATTGTGCAATTGCTTGCAGTGCCGATTGGTGCCGCCGCGGTGTCCTGGATGTACCCGCTGTTTGTACGCACCTACGGCCTCATTGATCAGCTTGGCCCGACCGGCGAAGTGATCAAAAAAGCGGAGCTTAGTTCGCCGATTTCAAAAAAGTGGGCGTACTTCGCGCAACTGTTGGAGCAAGGCTTTTCCGCGTTGCCGTCCTCGACGCTGTGGGCCTTGGGTGCCTTTGCTGTGCTCGGCGTAATTCTCACCGTGCTCGAAGATCAGCCCAAGTTGAAAAAATGGGTGCCATCGCCAACCGGCATCGGTATTGGCATTTTGGTGCCGTTCTCGGTGATCTCCACCATGTTCATTGGCGGCGTGGTGGCAACCGTGTGGTTCATGTCGCATCGCAAGTCGCATGAAAAATACGCAACCCCATTGGCTTCCGGCTTGATCGCCGGTGAAGCCCTGGCCGCAGTGGCGTTGTCGGTGTACTTGTACGGTCGCGACAGCGGCTGGTTTTAGCGGTTTGGGTCACGGCGAAAGAATATTCGGCCGGCGCCCACGTCCAAGCGCAGGCAACCACGTTAGAATAGGACCCACGATGAAGACAGCACGCTTGTTACCTGGTGCGTTGGCGCTGATGCTACTCGGCGCCACCGCCACAACTGCGAACGCGCAACCTAGTCGCAAAACTGCGGCAGCGAAACGGCTGCCGCCGGCGCCGCCCATGGCGTTGGCAGTTGGCCAGCCGTGGAATGCGGGCACGCTACCGCAATGGCTCGGCGATCCGCCGGTCGCGAATGATGCCGCCGGCAAAGTAACCTTGCATTGGTTCTGCAACGCCCGTGTGGCCACGTGCAAAGACGATTTAGCGCGGGTGTTACATCTGCGTGAAGCCGGCAAAATCTACGTGATTGCGTACATCGATGGTGCTAAGCGCGACGCTGGCAAACTCGACCCAGTGCGCGATGCCGTCGGTGCCGGCGCAGTGGCATTTGGTCCCAAAGTTACCAAGCTCATGGGCTTTTACGGCATGGGCAAAGGCCCTTCGGCAATTGTCGTCGATGTTGATGGCAATGTGGTGTTGATCAGCAACGGTGGTGAACCTGAAAAGCTCGATGCGCGCGACAAAAAAGTGAATGATTTGGTCGCGGCGATCAAGGATTTTTCGGTGACCAGCGGCGGTCCCAAAGCTAGCGTAAAAACCGGCGAACGCTTTACGTTGAGCGTGCAGGTCGAACTGGCCGCGTGGCTCACGTTCAATCGCCAAGCGATCACGGAATTTGCACTGACCGTATCGCCCGATTTTAAATGCGACACGTTGGCACTCAAAGGCGACAAAGTTACCATCGACGGTCGCAAACTCACCGCATCTATTGGCTGTGTCGTCAACGGCAAAGGTAGCTACGAAGCGCGTGGCAATTTCCGTTTTGGTTACGACAGTCCGAACGGCTCGACCGCACTCGGTACCGACAGCGTCGGTTGGAAGTTTGATGTCGTTGCGGAGTCCAAATAATGCGCGCATCCATGTTGAGCGCAGCCATCGTGGTAGCAAGTTGTGGCGATTCCATCCCCACCATTGATGCGCGCAAAACCCTCGACGCCAAAGCGGTTGATGCCCGCCCGATCGATGCAGCCCCGACGGTAGATGCCTCGCGCATCACCTGCTTCACCAACTACGACTGCCCAGCGTCGGAAAAATGTTTTGCTGCCCCTGGCACCACTGACGCGCGCTGTGTCACCGGCGCACGCGGCACCGGCCTGGTCGGCGTCACCTGCACCACTGAAAACGAATGTAAAAGTGCGTTGTGTGTGGAAGCGGCCGCCGGGCAGGGCATGAAATGCTCAGATACCTGCACTGGGCCGCAAGATTGTGCGCCAAGTTTGCCTCGCTGCGTGAATGTGTTGGGCGAAATGATTTGTGTCCGACCGCTCTGACGTCGCGTGTCGCGCCGAGTGTGGCGCGTGTTGCATCGCGCCGTCGATATCGCCATCGCTACCGGCGTTGCCGCACGGCAAACCTGCAGGCCAGCGCTGCCCACACTTGAACATTTTCCAGGCCTGCAACCTGTTTGGCATGCCAAGCCGGCCGGCAACCTGCATCGGTTTGCAACCCAGCGCTGAGATGTGTGGTGCTAGTCAAGCCGAGGCCATGGCGACGATCACTGGTTGGGAAATCGCTACAGCACCGGCGGCATCAGGATCGATAACGCTGACCCGCAAATAGTCCTCAGCAGGCTGGCACTAAGTCGCGGCCGACGAAGAATTCTTTGACCAACGCATCCCAGCCGCGAGCGTTTTCCGCTGGGCCGCACTTAAACGCTTTTTGGCTGAGCTTGCCGCGCTGTAACATCTCGTGTTGTTCCACGTAGTACCGCAGCGCCAGTTCAGCACCGTAC
>JAGPDK010000645.1 GCA_018057605.1 Kofleriaceae bacterium
GGTGGCACCCCAAGCAAACGCTTGGTGGCAGAAGAAGGCAAGGTGATCGTAAGCATCGTTGATAATGCTTCGTCGACCGCACGCAAGCAGGTCGTCAACGTGGTTGCTGGTCAGACCGTGCGGGTTAATTGATTCATTGAAGCCTCGGGCTGTGCATTGACTCGCCCCGCCCCGCCCCGCCCGGCCCGACCGCCGCGGGTCAGCCCGCGACATGCATACCACCGCGACCTTACGCACCCGGGCGTGCCGACGAAGTAAGCCAGTAAGGCTACGGCGCAAGCACCGCCGGCACCAACTGCCAAATGGTGCCTGTGAGCGACACGATCAAGATTTCGCCGGCGCTGTTGGTGCCAAACGACGATATCTGGCTCAATTCACCTTTGCGATCGAGCTGCGCTTTCCAATCCCAATGGGCTGTCACGGTGCCTGTCGATTGCCCCAGCGCGCCAGCCACCGCGGCCGGTTGCCAAGTCAAGCTACGCAGCAACGAGGTGCAGAAGTCGGCGTAGAAGTAGTGGCCGGTCAAGGCCGGCAACGCTTTGCCTCGGTACACCACGCCGCCAGTGATTGAGCAGCCGTCGTCGTGTGGGTAATCGGCAATCGGCGGCGTGAAACCTCGACGATCACACGTGTTGCTATCGTAACAGTGATTGCCTTCCACCACGTTCCACCCAAAATTGTGGTTGCGTGTGTCGGTGCCGGCCACCGCGTACACCTGCTCCCACAAATTTTGCCCGACATCGCCAATGAACAAGTCGCCATTGGTAGCATCGAAAGCAAAGCGCCATGGATTGCGCAGCCCGAGGTGCACGATTTCTGTGGTGGTTGTGGCCGCATCGACATCGAGGCGAATTAATTTGCCTAGCAGCGCCGTTGGATTTTGCCCGTTACCCTTAGGATCGCCGCCTGCACCGCCGTCGCCGAGGCCGACATACAATTTGCCATCGGGGCCAAACGCCAAGTGGCCGCCATTGTGATTTGAGTACGGTTGTTTCACGACGAGCACTTCACGGCGCGACGCCGGTAGTACGACATTGGCATTAGCCGCATCGACGGTGAACTCAAATACCCGACTGGTACCAGCGCGATCAGTTAGGTAAATGTAAAGCTTGCGATTGCATGCAAATCGCGGGTGAAAAGCCAACCCCAACAGACCTTGCTCGTTGCCATCTGAAATTTCTTTACTCACATCAAGCATCGCTTGAGCCAGCAGTTTGCCCGCTTGCCACACCCGCACACGCCCAGTTTGTTCGACGATAAAAAGCCGTGCTGCATCTCCTGCGGCGGCGGCCACCGGAGAAGCTTGCGGGGCGTGATGCTCACGGGACAAATGGACTGGACGACAATCGCTCGGTGCCGATGTAACCAACACGGGTCGCGACAACCCAGTAATAACTTTGCGCAGCATCACGTTGGCCGCAACGCTGGCGGGTACAGGCGTGAGCTTGGCGGCACTGGGTGGTGCCTGCGCTGGCGTTGCAACCGGGCTACCCGAACCAGCCGCTGCCGGCAACCGAGGCGCAAGTCCTGGCGCAACCACGCCTGGCGCGGACTGTTGCGACTCGCTGGACGGCGCGGTTTTGCATGCGGCCAACCATAACGCGACGCAACCCCATGTTCGGCCGATTCTGATCATGGCGTTTTTTTACCATACCTTGGCCTGGCTACTCACGTAGCCATGGCTGGTCGCAGCGCCGCAACCGGTTCACATCTGGGGCCGCAGCGCCCGTTAGTGGCGTCCAGCCCTCACCACCGATCATGGTAAATCCTTGATTCCAGGTACGGGTGCGACGATCTGGCGCTGAGCGCCAATTGGCACGAACCATGCTTTAAGATCTCTTGCCATGGCCCATCCAACCTCTAACCGTACCAAAACTGCTGCCATACCAATCAACACCTCCGACTTACGCCACTACTTCGAATATTCCGCGAAGGGAGTTGATGTACTCGGCGATGGGCTCCAGGAACTGTCCTTTGGGGAGTTTCTCATTGAGCACAAGATTCTCGATCGCTACCAACTTTTCCGCGCGCTACAAATGCAAGATAACCAACCTGGCGTGCGCCTGGGCGAGGCGGCCGCTGCACTTGGCTTCGTCAAAATTAGTGAAGTCGAGTTGATCTACGCGCGCTTCGCGCACCTGTCGACCGTCATGGTCGGCTAGCACGCGCCGGCCACCGCCAGCTAACGATGTCCTCAGCTAACCAGGAACGGCCAATGAATGATCCAACGCAACGCGCTCATACACGCGCGGTGGGTTGAATGCCGGCGACTTGCCAGTTGAAAGTCGCGCAGAAGGGACGGGCAAGTCCCCAATGCCAGTCACGTAAGCCCAATCGCACGAAACGCTCAGTAATTTTGGCTACTTACTCGGACCTCCGACGACGGACCTCCGACGACGGCCACCGCAACTACCGACCGCGCACCAAAGCCGTGGTCATCGCCGCAACCCGCCCGGAGAGAGCCCTGGCCGCGCGATCGTTGACGTCATCGAAGCCACTACAACGCGCGCTGTCGAGCACTGCTTCGACCTCGAAAGCCGCGGCATGCGCGATGCCGAAGAAGCGGCGACGCGAACAGCGGTGACAAGTTGCAGCGAGAGATCATAGGCGACAAAGCGCGCAGGGCCGCCCACATGGAGCGCCCCCAGCGAACGCTGGGGAGCGAGGCCACCGTTTTGGTCATGCAAACCCCAGCGCAGGCAGTGTGCCAACGAATGTTGGGCATGCTGTAGCGGCTAGGAGTTGGCGCATAACGTGCGCGTGATTATGGAGCGAACCCAGCGGACGCTGGGGAGCGAGGC
>JAGPDK010000181.1 GCA_018057605.1 Kofleriaceae bacterium
CGGAAGATCGGGACACCGAACCGCGTGACTGATTTGGTTTGGGGGTATCGGTGGGGGTGTCGGGTTGCTTTTCTAAGTCGAAAAATTGCGATTTTCCGACGGTGAGTGCTTTTGCGTTCGAGTCCGGCTCCGGGCACAAATTCAATGAAGCAATAATTCGAGGCCCATCGGTGGCCTCGTTTTTGTTTTCGGAGCGACGGTTAATCTTTTAGGCGCTTGCTTGCAATGTGGCCAGGCGAGTGCGCGATCGCTGAGAATTTTCAGGCCGTGGTGCAATGAGGGTCGTTAGGCGGTACTTTTACCGCATGATTGAAGTTCGTCATTTTCAACCTTTGATGATGGTAGTGGCGTGCAGTTGCGGTGAGGCCGCGCCGGTTGGGGGTGATGCGCGGGCAATGCAAGATGGCGCAATACCCGACGCGGCACGTGGTCCGTGTGGCACGGACGTGCCTTGGGCTGCGCATCCCGCTGTTGATCTAGGCCCAATTCAAGAGACGGCAGCGGTAGCGTTCGACGGTAAAATGTATGTGATAGGTGGTTTTAATGGGGTGCTTGGGGTGGTGGCCAAGGTGCAGATCTTTGATCCGGCAAGCTGCGCGTGGTCGCAGGGGCCTGAACTGCCGCGCACGGTGCATCATGCCAACGCTGCGGTGGTTGGCGACACAATTTATGTGCTTGGCGCGATGGAGGGGCTTGGGTTCACTGCGATTGCCAACGTGTGGGCGTGGGCCCCAAATCGCGAAACAACGTGGTCTGCGCGCAGCTCGATGCCGGCCGGCACCGAGCGCGGATCGGCGGTAGTTGGCGTCATCGCTGATCAGATTTATCTTGCCGGTGGCCTGCGCGGCGGCGCGGTCGCCGAACATTCTCGCTACACACCGAGCACGGATACCTGGGAAACCTTGGCGCCGCTACCTGAGCAGCGCGACCATGGCTGCGGTGGCGCAATTGGCAACACGCTGATCGTTGCCGGTGGCCGACAAGGTGCGATCAACAGTACGTCGGCGACAGTTTTTGGCTATCAGCCTGGGGTTGGTTGGACCGCGCGCACGGACATGCCCTCCGCTCGCGGTGGCACAGCCTGTGGAATTATCGACGATACACTGATCGTGGTTGGTGGCGAAGGCAACACCGACGCTCCGTCGGGCGTGTTTCCACAAGTTGAGCGCTATGTCGCTGCCACTGACAGCTGGCAGACGCTGGCACCCATGCGTACACCTCGCCATGGCATGGCGGCAGCGGCGATTGCGGGTCGGCTTTACGTCCCTGGCGGCGCTACCTCGGATGGTTTTGGTGCGGTGGCCGTGCATGAAGTGCTCACGCCGTAGTCACGCCATCACGCCGCGGCGACGTATCGACGGCAATGGGCCGTCGCGGATCGGTCCCGATAGCCAGCTTGCATGGCACATCGTGGACCCGCGTGCGCGACGAACGCATCAGCCGTCGCTATGATGGGCCTGTGTTGGCACAACCCCACAATCTCGCGCGTCGCCCAACGCGGAGTCGACCGCGCGGTCAGCTTGCACGCGTCGGATTGTTGATGGTGGGCTGGGCCGCTTGCGGTGACAACGTGCCTCCAGCGACCGAAGGCCCACCCATCGCCAGCGATCCACGTATGGCTGCATACATTGATGCGGTTGCGCTGGCCGAACAATCGTTGGGCCAGGCCCCGCTGGTGATGTTATCGACGCTGCGGCAACTCTACTACGGCGCGGCGTGGAGTCGCGCATCGGCCAACGTGCTGTGGAATTTTATCATCACGTGTACGGTCGAGGGGCCGGACCCGCGGCCGACACTTGGCGCGCCGCTGCATACTGCGCTGTCCGCGGATACCACCGCAACCGGTCAAGACGTCGGCCATGTCTTTGCGGTGCTCGAAGCTGCGGTGTGCCCACGCCCGCGGGTGTTTGGCGTCGATATGCGCAATGAAGATTTCGCCGGCTGGCCGGGGGATCTGGGCTCGTCGGTGGCCGTCCACGCTGTCTGCGGCACGCTGGGGCCGGCGGCACCAGCGGAACCGGCGTGCGGCGGCAAGCTTGGTGATTTGAATTTCTATCTAAACTTGCTGTCGAGCACAGCCGACCTCAACGGCGACATTGATCCACTGGTGATGCGTGCAGTTGAAATGGGCCATAGTTGTGCTGGCTCCGCAGGCCTGGAGTTTGAACCGCAGCGGCCAATGAGCAGCCTACTGGCCGACTACTATCTCAATACGGACTCGCCGCTGGGCCGTGCTCGCCGCAATCGCAATCGCTGCTTGCTCGAACTTATGGGCGGCGAGTTTCGCGGCGATACCTTGCTCAACCGCGACGAATTGATTGAAAACTACGGTAGCCAAATCGGCGCCAATGCCGCAGTTTATTATTTATCGGTGCGGCCCGTCGGTCCGTCGGAGACTGAACGCAATGCCATGGTCGTCGACGGGAAAATTGCCACCGGCTGGTTCATTGATAAGCTGTTGGCGAATTTTGCGTCGCTGTAGCGCGACGTAGCGCGACGTAGCGAGCGTGGAGCGTTCACCCGCGAGCGTGGGCCTTAGATGCCGCGTTTGACCATGGCAACCAGCTGATCAAGCGCGGCGCCCCAGCCGGATTCAAAGCCCATGGCTGCGTGTTGTTGACATTCGGCTTCGGTAGCGTGAATGACGGTGGCGCGGTACTTGGTCCCGCCATTGTGATCGGCCAACGTGATGATGCCGGTGAAGGCAAAATCCGTCGAGGCTTGCTCGGTGGGCGCTTTGGTCTTGATTGGGCGATAGCCAGGTAACAAGCCGTTGGTCCACACCAGTTTTGCATTGGGCAGCACTTCGAGATAACAACTGGTGCCCGGGAATCGTTCGCCTTCGGGTGACTGCATGGTGGTGCGAAAACCACCGCCGGGCCGCAGGTCAACTTCGGCTTCGATGGTTTTCCATGGTAGCGGACAAAACCATTGTTTGAGTAGCTCCGGCTCAGTCCAAGCGCGCCACACCAATTCTTTGGGTACATCGACGATGCGTTCGAACGAGAGGTCGAGCGTGGGGTTAAAATGGAGAGGAAGATCAGTTGGAGTCATGGGCATTTTAGTTACTCTACTGCCATTTTGCATCGCGCACCTTGGCCACGAGCTCCACTTTTTTGCGCAACGTATGGTGGTTTTACAACGCGAACAAACGCATCGAAAATGGTTCGCCGACTTTGTCGCATCGACTGCCCAAGCCAGTGCTATCTACACGGCGACCGGATATGTACCCAGCACATGCAGCTCGGTGGTGAGGTCACGCAACGCTGACAAGGCTGCGGTAAACGGTGCGCTCGCCGCGTGGCCCTGCACGTCGGCGTAAAAGCGGTAGGTAAATGGCGCAGCGGGAATCGGGCGTGACTCGATTTTGGTCAGCGACAAATTGCGTTGGGCAAAGTGGCTCAGCACATCGCTCAGCGCGCCGGGCCGCTCGGCTAGTACGAAGACCAATGAGGTTTTCACCGACGCACCCTCGGCAATCGGGGCCGGGCGCAAACAAACTTCAACGAAGCGGGTCGAGTTGCCAACAGCGGATTGAATGCCGGTAGCCAACACCGCGAGACCATAACGAGTTGCGGCAGCGGCACTGGCGATGGCCCCGAGGCTTGGATCGCTGCTGTTGCGCACGCGCTGCGCTGCACCGGCGGTGTCGAATTCCACCCGCGCCGTGAGATGGGGATGGGCCACGAAAAAATCGTGACATTGCGCCAGCGCTTGCGGGTGCGAGATCACGGTACGCAATTGTTCGACGGCAACGCCGGGCAGCGCTAGCAAACAGTGCTCGATTGCACGCACCACTTCGCCGGTGATGTGCAGCGCCCCGCCGGCCAGCAAGTCATAGGTTTCATTGATGCTACCAGCGGTGGTGTTTTCAATCGGCAACAATGCCAGGTCAGCGCTACCATCAAGCACCGCGTCGGCCGCGGCGCGAAACGATTCATGGCCCGCCAGCAACGCCCCGCCATCGCGACCGGCATAGCGGAGTTGCGCGGCAAGGTGGCTATAGCTGCCTTCGACGCCTTGGTAGGCAATGCGCAACGGCGCATCGGTGCGTCGGCGCACGGCGGCTTCTTGATGGGCCACCGACATATCCATAATGATGCGGTACAAGCTTTCGATATGGTGCGGATCAAGGCCGGCCGCAGTGGCGTGACTGCGCAGCCGCAACACCAGCTGTTCTTCGCGTTCGCGATCGCGAAACGGGCTGGCATTGGCAAGTTTTGCAGCAGCGACGTCTTCGACGATCGCTAGCCGCTCGGCAAGCAGGCCAATAATTTTGCGATCGACGGCATCAATACGGTCGCGCAGTGACGTGAACGGAACATCAGCCATGCGCCATCGTATAGGTCGGCGCCCACGCCGCGGTGGCCGCGCGCCAACATTCACAGCGAGCAAGGGCGACATTTGCGGCTACCCGGGTAATCGACGCTGCTTGCATCATGGTTGCACCACAGTTACGTCACGTTACGTCACGTTGTGACCGGTTACGCATGCGAGCTTGGCCGGTTTGCAGAAAATGAGGTACGCCAACGCCATGGCCGCCGCCCCGATCTCGCACCGTGACCGCCGCGTGAACGCTACTAGTGCGGCGTTACCCCCACGCGTGAAGCCGTCGCTGCGCGGTGTGTCGCATCAGGCGGCGTTCGTGGTTACGCTGTTGGCCGGGATATTTCTGGTGCGGCAGGCACCGAACGCGACCGCACGTATTTCGACCGCGATCTACATTGCCAGCGTGGCCACGTTATTTGGCATCAGTGCCCTGTATCATCGGCCGACGTGGTCGGTGATTGCGCGTGCCCGCATGCGTCGGCTGGACCACTCTGCGATTTTTGTACTGATTGCCGGCACCTACACGCCGATGGCGCTGACCTTGCCCGCAGCGTCGGCAAATCGCATGCTCACCGTGGCGTGGATCGGCGCAGCGCTGGGAATCTTGCGCGCATTGTTTTGGGTCAACGCGCCTAAGTGGCTGGTGGCAGCGTTGGCCTTGGCGATGGGTTGGCTAGCCATTTTGTATTTCCCGGCCATTCGCGATGTCACCAGCACCTGGGTGGTTATCTGGATGGTCGCGGGCGGCGTGGCGTATTCCATCGGCGCCGTGATCTACGCTGTGCGTCGGCCGGATCCGTGGCCACGCACGTTTGGTTATCATGAAATATTTCACGCCTTGGTTGTCGTCGGTGCGGCCTGCCATTTTGCAGCGGTGGTGACAGCACTGCCAGCGATTGGGCGTTAGGCTTGGGGTTACGGCGCGTGAATCAACGTTAACGTTAGCGTCACGGTGCCCGCTGAGTTACGGAACCGCAGCTCGCCGTCGACGATCGTAAACGTGGCGCTGGTCTGTAGTGCACGCATGTACGCGCCTTCTTGTTCCATCGCGGCTCGGTCCGCGCAGGCCATTTCGGTGATTCTGATCGCCGCCCACGTCACGGTGGTATCGGTTTGCGTCACGGTGCCACTAAACTGGTTGCAGCCCGCGTTGCCGAATACTTTGTCTTTGTCGAAGCTCAGCGTCGGTTTGTTGTCGCCGACGACAGCATGTAGCACTCCTTTGTCATCGCTGATGCCAGTGACCTGCCATTTGCCCGCCAAGGCGGTAGCGGTTGGTGCCGGCGCGCTACCCGCACCGGCACTGCCGATGGGTTCCCTGCTGCCAGCTCCGTTTTTTGGCGCGGTCGAACTGCAAGCGCTCGCACCCAGGAATATCGCAGTCACTACTCGCAAAGGTTTCATCAAGCAATAGTGACGCGCGCCCAGACGAATGTCGAATTAACTTTGGGGCGATAGAGGCGTGGTCGGTGGGTTACCTGCGAGTGCGTTGATAGCTGCCGTTACCACTTGCAGCCGTCCTGCGCCGACCGTCACAATTGCCTATGTCCTTTTGGTCACGTCTGTTGGGTAAGGACAAAGCGCCGCCCGCAGCGCAAGCCGAAGCCAAGGTTGCTGCCTCGAGTGCTGCGCCGGGTGATGTGCCTCCTGATGCGGAGGCGACCCATGCAGCGCCGCCACCACCGGCCGCCGTGTCGCTACACGCCGTGCCACCGGCCGCCGCGCCGGCACCAATCAAAGTTCCCAAGTTCAAAGGCCATGTAGCATTTGACGGAGCGGTGAGCATTGCCCAAGCACCGGGCGGCAAAGCCTGGCGCATCGTCGAAGATGGCCGTGAAGGCCAAGGTTTTTTGGCGATGAGTCTGATGTTTATTCGCGACGCCGAACCAGCGCCGTTGGTGCTGCTGGCCAAGATTTTCACCTTGACCGATGGCCGCAAGCCTAACGATCCAAGTACGACCGATTGGCGAGCAGGGTTTGCCTCGTTGTTCTCGGCAATCGATCGCGTGGACCAAGTTGTTACCACCCAATCGACCTTGCAAGACCCATTGCCTGCCACCGAAGTAAGGGTTGAAGGCACCAGTCCAGATGGCGAATTCCCCTTGTGCATTCGCGAGCGCCGCGCGGTGCATGGCCATGAAGAATTTATGGTTACCGCGATGGGGCCGCGCGAGCTATGTGAGCAACACGCGGTGCGCATTGACGCTTGGTTTGCCAGCGTCGTGTTCGTCCCGGCGCCAGCAATTTGACAGAGTTAAAAGCTAACGATTTGTTGTCACATCTGCGCCTGCGCCACGCTACACGCCGGGGCTGGGTTGCTTGAGCAGCTTGACGTCTGCTTGCAGGCCCTTGGAGATATGCACTTGGTTTTGGTCATCGACGATCACCACTTCAAAATCGGGCAGGGTGGCAGCGAGTTTGAGCGCGGCTTGCCAGCCTTGGATAAACAATACTTTGCTCCATGCGTCGGCGGTAAATGCATCGTGGGCTCGAATGGTTACCGAGCGTGACTTGGTTGCCGGTTGCGCCGTGCGCGGATCTAAAATGTGGTGATAGCGTTTGCCATCTTTGATAAATGCGCGCTCGTAGTCGCCCGATGTTGAAAACGAATGATCTTCGATGGGGGCGATGGCAAAGCTTGATTCGCGCGGGCCGCGTGGATCGCGAATGCCAACCACCCAAGGCTGGGTAGTTTTTTTGCCACTGACGTACATATCGCCACCAGCTTGCACGATAAAATCGACGAAGCCGCGATTGCGCAGCAGCGCCACACATTGATCAACCGCGTAGCCTTTAGCAATGCCGCCGAGCGTGATGGACATACCTTTGCGGCGCAGTTGCACGGTTTTGTTTTTAACGTTGAGCACCAGGTCGCGGTAGTTGACCAACTTTTTGCGCGCCCGCACGTCTTTCATGTTGGGCAATTGGCCGTCGATGTCCTCGTCGAAGCGCCACAGGCCTTTGTACGCACCCACGGTGATATCAAAAACGCCACGCGACTTGATGGCCACATCTTGGGCGCGGGCAATCACGCGAAAAGTTTCGTCGGACACCGTAACCGGTTTGCCGCCGGCGCCAGCGTTAACCTTGGATACTTCGCTATCGGCCGTCCACGTTGTCATGACTGCATCGAGCCGCTTCATTTCGGTGAATACGGCTTCAGCTGCTACCGCTGCGGCCGCTTCGTCGTCGGTCCAAAACGTAACCTGCACCACCGTGCCCATGGCTTCGCCGGTGTAGATCAGTTTGGCTTCGGTGCCGGCACCTGCTTGCGCCGGCGCGGCAACGGCAGGTTGCGCTGCCGCTTCGACCATGCCGTGACAACCGTGAAGTGAGCTCACCGTCGTTATCAACAGCAGCGCAAGCCCGCGACCAAAACGCGATAGTGGTTTCATAACATCCGCGCAGTTCTTCGTGCCGGGTTAGATCACTGGGTGGGTTTAACCAGGAACGGCCGATGAGTGAGCCAAGGAAAAGTGCGCGAGTAACGCGCGGTGGGTTGAATGCCGGCGACTTGTCGGCGGTAGAAGGGACGGGAACGTCCCTTGTAGAATCGAGACTAACCAGCAGCTTTGACATTTTGTCAAAGCGACGCTGGTTAGTGCAACCAACTGACAAATTTGAGCAGAATGAGAATGCCGCCAACGCCTAACGCGATCAACGCCGTAACGACCGACATGGCCAGCGTGGTTTGGGTTTCTTGTTGGATGCCCTGCCACATGCCGTAGCAGGCCGGGATCACGCCTAAGCCTGCGATCACGCCGCCTAGGATAGAGCCGTGGGTTAAGCCGCTCACAACCGCAATGACGAGGCCGAGCCCTATTAGGCCAAACGCTATCATTACTGGGGTTTTTGAATCTGCTACTGGATCTGCCATGGGGATGCCTCCGGTTGGAACCTAGCACGGGAAACCGCATGGTGCGTATTGGATCGCAGCGGTTGCAACATTGTCCAACCTTTGGGAACCTAGGAGACATGGCGCGCGTTTTGGTTACTGGATTCTGTGCGGTGCCAGGTCCGCGCCGTTGCGGCGTGCAGTTGCGCCACGTTGTGCGAGCGTTAACTTCGTTGCACACGGTGGACTTATTGGTGATCCGCGAAGGTGATCAAGGCTACGTTGAGCGCCAAGGTGCAGTGCGAGTCTTGCGGGTGCCCATGGGCGAAGGCGATTTTACTGCCCAAACCGCTGCGTTTCAGCGGGCGTTGCGGCGCCAACTCGACGGTGCCGAATATGACGTGATTCATTGTGTGGATCCGTGGAGCGCCGAGGTGGTGATCGAACTTAAAGCGCGGCTTGAAGTGCTGGTGGTTTACGATGCGTCGCGTGCGCCGCGTCTCAATGCCGCCGGCTTGCAACTGCAACGCCAAGCCATGGCCAAGGCCGATTTGGTCTTGGTTCCCGACGCTGTGATGGCTGCGACCTGCCGGGGCGAACTTGCTGCGTTGGGGGTGGTGCCGCCGATTCACATTTCGCCGATTGGCGTTGACGTTGATCGTTTCGATTGGGACGCAGGCCCGGCACCGTCGGAAGCCGCCAAACTGGTGGTGGTAGGGGAACTGCATGCGGAGCTTGGGCTCGAGACGGTCGTCGATGCGTTAGCTCGCCTCGAAATTGTGCCTGCACCACTGTTATTACTTGCTGGCAGCATTGATGCAGACTACCGAGCGGGGTTGATGGCGCGCGCGAGCAGCCTTGGGCTGACCGACCGCGTGCAGTTGCTCGGCGTGGTTGAGCACGAGCAAGTGCCAGCGCTGTTGGCGTCGGCCACGGTATGTATTGCACCGGGACGCGGCACCGCGAAGCAAGGCCATATCCCAACCAAGCTCATGGAATATTGGGCGTGTCAGCGTGCCGCGGTGGTCGCCAGCGGCGCTGTTGCGCCACCGACGGTGCGCGACGACGTCGATGTCGTGTTGTACCAATCCGATGATGTTAGCGGCCTGGCCGCACGGTTGACCGAGTTACTTCATGACACGGCGCGACGCGCGCGAATTGCCAGCCAAGGCTACCAACGGGTGCGCGCCACTGCCACCGCCAGCGCGGCGCGACGGGAGCTGCGCGCTGCGTATGCGGTGCTTGGCCAAGCGTATGCAAATGTTGCGGTGCTTGCGGCGCGCAGTGCCACCAGTTCCGACGATTCGGTGCGCCTTGATGCTGGAATCGAGGACGATTTTGATATCACGGTGTTTGAACAAGCGCCGACCAAGGCTGCGCGCGACGGTGTGATGATCGAATCGGAGGCAAATGCGATGCCCTACGGGGTGCGCGCGGTTGCAGGCGAGATCGGCGAAACCAGCGGCATCACGCGTGATGCCGCTGGTTTCGCCGATCTCGCCTGCAACCGCGCGCACCCCGTAGGGCATCGCATT
>JAGPDK010000182.1 GCA_018057605.1 Kofleriaceae bacterium
TTCTCGCGTGGGTGGCGCGCGCGCAAGCAGGAGGCCACACGTGGCGCGCGATCAGTACAGCCGTCGGCGTCGACAAACTCCGTATCAAAGCGTGGCAACGTGCGACAGCGCAACGTGGCGGCCAACGGGAAAGATCCCGAACGGGGTTTGTTACGCGCGCACCCGGCGCTTGGCGGTGCGCGGCCGGCCAAAACTCACGTTACCCGCGGATTTTTGAGCGGAGCGCGGTCAAAATGGCGCGAATTGCAGCGCCGATTTCACGCAAAATCGGCCGAAGGTGCAGGGCCGAAAATGCTAGCGCCGACGAGGCGGGCAGCGATCGTCGGACGGGGCGGCAGATTTTTTGGTGCGGCGACTACAGGTCGTGGTCGGCGAACTGGGTGGCGCGGTCGACGGGAACGGCGCGAGCGTCAGGCTTGACGAGATGGCGCAAGGCCCAGGTGCCGGACGGGAAGGCGTGCGGCAACCCGGCGAGCCATGCAAGGCGAGCTTCGCGATGAGCTGCGACAAAGGCACGGTTGCGGGTGAGGGTTTCAATGCGCCGCCATTTGTTGGCGCATTTGACGCGCGGCGAAAGTTGCCGCCGTGGTGCCGAGGAATTCGGCGAGTCAAACGGCGACTGTTGCAACACGGCACGCCGGCCTAGGATGCGGCGGCCGGTGGTATTGCGGACCTGGCGGCAATCATCTTCCACCGTGGCAATCTGTGCGCCGACGCGCTCGACGAATTCACCATGGGTGCCGACACCAGCCTCGGCTGGCACGCTCATCTTTAACTCCACTCGTGCAGGCATACGCTTGCGGAAGAAATGCCGCGGCCGCGTCGCAGTCAACGCACGGTCAGCGCGCAAGGCACTCCAACTGTTAACGCCCGGCCACTGCGTCACTTCTTCAACGAGAAAATCCTTCACCGGATTGGTCAGCGTGTACACCACCGCGCGCTCGATATCCTCAGGCCCAACCAGCTCCACCGCCGATGGCCCACCACTGGCCCAGAAATTCTCCCAGCGGCCACGGTAACAGTTCTGGCAACCACCACGATGGCAACGTTTGCCGCGTGGCCTGATTAAGTCCCACCCTGAAGCGCCGTAGCACCTCGACGCTGCGGCTGGGGTGTAGTACGAAACGTCGCATGTCCGCAGGAGCATCTTTAGGTGGCCACGTCGCTGCACGCGTGCCACTCGATCGCATTGAAACGCCCAGTTTTGTGACCGATTTGGGCGCACTCGAAGACAATCTGAAAATCCTCGACGATATTCAGCAGCGGGCAGGGTGCACGATTCTGCTTGCGCTCAAAGGCTTCGCGCAATGGTCAACCTTTCCGCTGGTCCACAAATACCTCGCGGGCGCTACATCGTCATCGGTCGCGGAAGCGCGGTTGGCGCGCGAAGAACTTGGCGGCGAAGTGCATGCGTATGCGCCGGCGTATTCCGATAGCGAGATGCAAGAGCTGCTGACGCTCGCCGACCACATCGTGCTCAACTCGCCTGCGCAGTGGCGCAAACATCGCCCAGCAATTGAAGCTGCGCGTGCCGGCGGCAAAAATATTTCGGCGGGCCTGCGCTGCAACCACGAACATCAAGAAGTGGAAGTGGCTCTGTATGATCCGGCCGGGCCATGCTCGCGGCTTGGCACCACCCGCGCCAATCTCAAGGCCGAAGATCTGGTCGGCCTCGACGGTTTGCATTTCCATACGCTATGCCAAGCCAACTCCGATGCGCTGCAGCGCGCCATCATGGCGTTCGAGCAGAAGTTTGGCGAGTTCATTCCTGGCATGAAGTGGGTCAACTTTGGCGGCGGCCACCACATCACGCGGCCCGACTACGATCGCGAGCTGCTGGTTCGCCTGATTCAAGATTTCAAAGCCAAATGGGGGGTGGCGGTATACCTCGAGCCCGGCGAAGCGGTGGCCCTTGGCACCGGTGTGTTAGTGACCCAAGTCATGGACACGATGCACAACGGGATGGATATCGCGATCCTCGATTGTTCGGCCACCGCGCACATGCCCGATGTGCTCGAAATGCCGTACCGGCCGGTGATCATCCGACGCTGCGCCGGCAAGGCCGACGAAATCGCAGGCGAGCCCAACGCTAAAGCGTTTACCTACCGGCTCGGCGGCATGACCTGCCTCGCAGGTGACGTCGTCGGTGATTACAGTTTTGATGCTCCACTGCTGATCGCTGATCGGCTGATCTTCCTCGATATGGCGCACTACACGATGGTTAAAACCACCACGTTTAACGGCGTGCAGCATCCGTCGATTTCAACATTTGATCCGGCAACGGGCGTGCTCAATGTTTCGCGGCGTTTTGGTTACCTCGACTATCGCAACCGATTGTCGTGAACGCTGCTGCCGCGTCCCACTGATTCAACGCGCCGGCCGCTGCAATCGACCTTATCTACCGAATTGCGGCGGCCTTTTTGCCGCGCTGAGTCACGGCGTTGATCATCAAAGAACGGTTGGATCTGGCCGGCACCAGTAGTAGGCTCGCGGCTGAGGACCCATGAAGCAACTTGCTACTTTATCGATCATTGTTGGCATTAGTATTTCTGGATTGTTGGTTGCCTGTGGCAGCGACAGCAGTGTCACCGCCGATGCGCCGATTACGGCCGATGCCGCCCCTGATGCAAATGCGTCAACCGAATTGCCGGTACCGGCCCAAGGCTTTCAACTAAAGTCGCCGTTCGTCACGATTGGCGCTGGCAAAGAAGAAACCTGGCGCTACTTCACGACATTTCGCGGTGACCCGGAGGTTGGTGTGAAACGCTGGCAGTCGCGCATGACGCCGGGCAGTCATCACTTGATCATGTACTTCACGAGCAGCGCGCTCGGGCCCGATGGCACCGTGCAAAAAGGTAGCTGCAATGGTGGCAGCGGCAACATTCCGGTGTGGACGTATTCGGCGCAAAGTGCCGACGCCGAAGCAGTGATGCCGGCTGGCGTTGGGATGACGGTTAAAAATAACCAAGCGATCTGCATCGAAATGCACTACCTCAACACCACCGATGCTGACCTCAACGCCCGCGTCACTGTTAATGGCGAAACCTATGCGGCTGGCACGAGCTACATGAAAGCCGCCGCCTACGTGACGTCCAATCTTTCGATCAACATTCCAGCGCAAAGCACGGGCATGGCGCAAGGCAGCTGTGCGGTGCCAGCTGACGCGAAGTTTTTTGCAATGTCGACGCACGTGCACAAACAAGGCACGTTGACCCAAGTTCACGATGGTGCAGCAGTAGTTTTTGAAGCCACCGATTGGGAACATCCCGGGTCAAAGCCATTTGATGCACCATTCTATACGTTTGCGTCCGGCAAGCTGAATTATCGTTGTGAGTACAATAACCCAACCGATCGCGTCATCAAAACCGGGTCAAGCGCGATCACCGACGAGATGTGTATGGCGGTTGGTTACTTTTTCCCAGCCAACAAAGCTGTGCTGTGCCTCAACGATACCGTTGTTCAGCAGTAATTGAGTTGGCGCCGACGTTGCGCTGCGACGTTGCGTTGATGCCGTCGCGACGATGCCGTCGCAATTGTTACGGCGAGATGCGCAGTTCGATGCGATCTGCTTGATCTGCCGCGCTGGCGGATTCGGTAGATACCGTCATGCGCTCGCTAGCGATGCCTTGGTCGATTAAATACCACTTGATCGAGGTGATCCGTCGCTCGCGCAGCGCGGCCGTTGCTTTGCCGCCGCCAGCATCGTGACCTAGCAAGCTGAGCTTGAGTTCAGTGCCTTCACGTAGGACATTGGCCAACTCGATGAGTTGTCGGGTTGCAACAGGCCCCAGCTTGGCGCTGCCTCGTGGAAAGACCACGGTCGAGGGGGCGCGCGGCGCGGGTTGCAACCCATCGGGACAGCCATCACCGTCGAGAAATCCATTGGGCGTCTCGGCTGCATCCGGGCACTTGTCGTCGCCGTCGAGGATCTGGTCCTGGTCGGCGTCGTTGCTCAGCCGCACATCCGCAGGCAATGGCGTTGCTGCAACCGGCGGTGGCGCCACGACATTGTCGGTTGTGACGGCTACACAATTGTTGTTGCTATCGCCGGCTGTAATTGCGCGACGACAGCGTTCTTGCGGCGACACCGTGGTCGCGTGCTCACGCTCCGCCCGCGGTCGTGCGGGCCGTGGTGTCGGCGCATCACCAAACGACGTTTCGATGCCCAGTTGCAGTTCTACCGTCGAAGCGAAGGTCTCGACCCGGCCGGCGGTGAGGCCATGGCGCGCATCAACCCGCAGTCGCCAGTCGTTGCTCAGTTCGCTAGCTGCCACGCGTACGCCAACGCCCCAGTACATCATCGCATCGGTTTCATCGGCCATGTACGGCGAGCTTGAGGCAATTGATTCACCCCCAGCACCGGCCAAGACATGGGCGCGCAACCACGGTGTCACGCGTAACGACGCTACGGCATGCGCACGCCAGCCGAATACCGGGGCAAAATAGGATTGTTCGCCGGGGCTCGTGCTGCCGTTGGCGGTGAATGCTGGTGCAAGCTTCACTTCGGCTTCCACTTCAAGCTGCGGTTGCATACGCGAGGCTGGGCGCACACTCGGCATCGCGATCCAGCCGAGCCGCAGGCCAAGCAGCACCGCAGTATTGGGCACCTGGTCCATCATCCATGAATTTCCTAGTTCGGTATCACTGGAGAATATATCGATGCCGGTAAAACCACTGATGGTATAAGGCTGGTCGGCGTGCGCGCGTGACGTCGTTGCGACGGTCGCCGCATATGCCCCGCATGCCCCCCACGTCGCTAGAATGGCTCGAAATCGCACCACGCGCATCATACCGCGCCCCATTGAGGCGCGCCACTTTCTGCATCACGGCGGCCGGTTCGGGCCGCGGCGCTTGCGCAACGTCGCAGGCGGAGGCAAGCTCCAAGCGTGCTGACATTTAGTCCCAACGCCGACGTAGCTGAACAGCAGATGAACGCCATCATCTTCTATTTGACGGCATTTGGTTACATCGATGGTGATTTCGACTTAACCGAAAAGACGTATGTGCGCACGCTCATTCGTCAGCTAGTGGATGTTCGCGTTTCAAGCGCCAGCCCTACATCGCCTGCGTTACACGCCGAGCTGGTTGCAAAATCAGTAACGCATTTTCATGAGGTATTTGAATCGATTGATAGGCAAGTGCGCGAGCTGTTTACTGAAGCCACCGCCGATGGCGAAAACGTTGAGCAGTTTGTTTATGCGAAACTCAAATTGCGCAGCTATGAAATTTTTCAGAGTTTTGATGCGCCCAACCAGCTTGCGCTGCTCGGTGCGATCGATGACCTCATCTACGCCGATGGCAGCGTGCACCCGGCCGAAGCAAAATTCCGGCAAGAACTCGACGACTTGCTGCACGCTAATGTCGCGATTGAGATCGCCGACGCTGATGTCATCGAAATCGCCGTTGATATCGAACCTCACGCTCAGGTATCGGCGCGGCTCGACAATCATCCGTTTTTTGGAGCGTTTGAACAGCACTATTCGTTGAATCCCTCGACGCTTAAAAGCCAGGCTGATTCAGACCTCGCGTTGATGAAACGGTTTGTGGCGAAGCTGCGCGAACAACGCGAGCACGGCAAAGGTCGGTTGACCGGCAAAAAGCAACTTGCAGAACTGGCCAATGAACAGCCGTTTCTCGACGGCCATATTTGGTTTCATCCAACCGTGACCGACAAAAAGTATGAGCTGTTTGTACTTGGCGACCTCCACGGTTGTTACAGTTGCCTCAAAGGCGCCACGCTACAAGCTGACTTTATGGCCAAACTTGAAGCGTGGAAGCTCGACGCAAGTTTGCCGGAGCCCAAGCTGATCTTACTTGGCGACTACATTGACCGCGGCCGCTTTAGCTACAATGGCGTATTTCGCGCGGTGATGGAGCTGTTCTTGGCGGCGCCTGATCATGTGTTTCCGTTACGCGGCAATCACGAGTATTACGTCGAGTATCGCGGCCGCGTGTACGGCGGGGTTAAGCCAGCCGAAGCCATCAACTCGCTGTACGACCACATGCCCTTGGAGGTGTTCACGGCCTACATGGAGTTGTTCGAACAGTTACCCAATATTTTGTTCTTCGGCAAGTTGATGTTTGTGCACGCGGGCATTCCGCGTGATGCAGATTTGCGCGCCAAATTTACCGATCTGGCATCGCTCAATGATCCCGACTTGCGGTTCCAAATGCTGTGGAGTGACCCTTCGTCAGCTGATGTAATTCCCGATGACTTACAAGCGCAAAATGCGCGCTTTCCGTTTGGTCGGCTGCAATTCGAAGCATTCATGCACAAAATCGGCGCCACCTTGATGGCGCGCGGGCACGAAAAAATCGACGAAGGTTTTCGCTCGATTTACCCTGAAAGCTCGGTGACATTGCTCAATCTGTTTTCGGCCGGGGGCGCCGACAACAACGATTTGCCGCCGGAATCGAGTTACCGCTCGGTGACCCCCATGGCGTGTACGATCACCGCCGAGCAGGACCGTTTTGGGGTTACGCCGTGGGCCATTGACTACGCCCGGTTTAATCACCCAGATCGCAACAAGTTCTTCGCTTCGGCCCCTGAGATTGAGCACAAAGCTGGTTGATGCAAATTGGTTAGGCGCGCGATAATTAAAATATGAACGCGCAAAACATTCCAGTGGTTGACTTACAGGACTGGGTGGCGGGCGGGGCGAAACAACAATTATTTATCCGTACGTTGGGTGAAGCATTGGCTGACACTGGATTTTTCGCAGTGAAAAATCACGGCATCACCGAAGCCCTCACGCAAGAAGCGTATCGAGTCTCGAAACAATTCTTCAGTTTGCCGGTCGCGACCAAGACCGGCTACTGCGATCCCGCGGTGAAAGGCCAACGTGGCTACACCGGATTTGGCAAAGAGCACGCGAAGGATTCCAAAGCACCAGATTTGAAAGAATTCTGGCAAGTGGGTCGGCCCGATGTGCCCGACGACCATCCGGTGCATCGTGACTATGGGGCCAACTCGTGGCCGGTCGAGATTCCCGCGTTCCGTGCGACGTTGACCTCCCTGTATCAAAAGCTCGACGGACTTGGTGCGATTTTTCTGCAAGCCGCAGCGCTGCACATCGGTGAATCGATCAACCGATTTCGCGACATGGCCATCGACAGCGATACCATCGTGCGGGTGCTGTACTATCCCCCGGTTGGCAGCGATGTGCCGCCTGGCGCGGTGCGCTCAGCCGCACATGAAGACATTAATTTGATCACGCTGTTGTCCGGTGCCACCTCCGCTGGGCTTGAGCTGCTGCGTCGCGACGGCACCTGGATGGCAGTTCATACCGGGTTTGACACCATCGTGGTCGACTCCGGGGATATGCTGCAAAACGTTACCAATGGCTATTACAAGAGCACCACGCATCGCGTTGTTAACCCCGGCGACAGTCGGGCTGAGCGATTTTCGATGCCATGTTTCGTCCATCCTCGACGAGAAGTTGATCTCAGTCCGCTACCAAGTTGTGTGGCCTTGACCGGTGGGACGGTGCGCTACCCCAACATCTCAGCCGGTGAGTATTTAATTCAACGGCTCCGCGAGATCGGCCTCGCGTAGCCGGCGTCGCCGGGATATCATCCCGGGATGAAGTTCCCGTTTCGAGGTGCATCCCGGGTGGGTGCATTAGCTGCACTGTTCATGACAACGTTGGCTTGGTCGGTGCCGGCGCAGGCCAACGGTCGGCCGCCGTCGTCCTCGTCGTTGCATTTTCGCACGGGGCATCCCAATGACGTGCTTGCGGGCATGACCTGGGGCTTACTGGTTTCGCATGATGGTGGCCAAACGTTTGAATGGTTTTGTGAATCGGCGGTCGGCTATGGTGGCTCGTTCGACCCTGACTATGAATACTTGGCCGATGGCACCATTTTGGCGACCACGTTCGATGGCTTGTTAGCCAATCGCAATGGCTGCACGTTTGATCAAACGCCGCTATCGAGTTTGCCAAGTGCACCGCCCAATGAAAAGAAGTTCATCTCAACCATTGCGCAAGGGCCCGACGGTGCGTTGTATGCGGCCGATTCCGGAGCTTCGAGTTTCGGCAAAATTTACAAGAGTATCGACAACGGCGTGACGTGGCCGATCGCCGTGGTGGTCGGTCAAACCTCGGATTGGTGGAGCAGCATTGAAGTCGCACCAAGCGACAAGAGCCGGGTTTATGTGTTTGGCTACCGGTTAGAATCGGGGCAGCCGCGAAAGTTTCTGGCGTTTCGCAGCATTGATGGCGGGGTCTCGTATCAAGCGATACCGACGACTGGCTTTGCCACCTCGGAGCAGTCCTCGATCGAGGTCGCCGCCATTTCGCATACCAAGGCCGATGAGTTATGGGCCCGCGTTAGCACGCCAGTCGCTGGCACCGTCGGGACCGATTATTATCGCAGTCTCGACGGCGGCCTCACGTGGTCCAAACGGTTGGCGGTTGAAGATTTTTCGGCCGCGTTTGTTTGGCGCAGCAACGGCGAAATCTACGTGGCGTCGCAACAATCCAAGAGTTTCAAATCCATTGACGGTGGCGCCACCTTCAAAGAGATTTCACCGCAGCTGCGCACTCGTTGCGCCGTTGAGGCCCCGGATAAATCGGTCTGGGTGTGTGCGCAAGATCAACCGCCTGATGCGATGTCGATTGGCAAATCTACCGATTTGTCGACGTGGCAAAAAGTCTATCGATTTTCCGAAACCTTGAAACCGGTGACGTGCCAAACCGGTCAAGTGCAGTACGACGAATGTCAGTTGCAAACCTGGTGCATGGTCAAAGCCCAACTCGGCATCACCTCGACCGTGGTTGATTGCACGGTCGCGCCGATGGTGGATGCTGGCACGACGGTCGTGAAGCCGCCGGAAAAAGGTTGCTGTGATGCCCGTGCACCGGGCTCAAGCTCAATGCTGATGGGCCTTGGCGTCGGCTTGCTGATGTTCCGCCGCCGTCGCCGCGCGTAAGCGACCTGCGAACGCCGTGATAGCGGGGCCGGCCAGGGCAAATGATCCATGAGAAACGCGCTCATACACGCGCGGTGGGTTGAATGCCGGCGACTTGCCAGTTGAATGTGGCGCAGAAGGGACGGAAACGTCCCTTGTATAATCGAGGCTAACCAGCAGCGTTGACTCCCAGTCAAAGCGATGCTGGTTAGCGATGCTCGACGCGCGTCGCCAAGTAGTCGCGGCCTCGGTTCATGAGCGTACGGAAGCCCGCGACATCGCCGGCGCGCACCACCGAGCGCAGCTTTTCGACGGCGAGTAGCAGGGCCGAGAGCGATTCGGTGCCGTAATCATTGAGGCGTTGAATTTCGAAGTACAAATCGGGGTTCTCGCGGGCAACGCGGCTGGCAACACCCAGTTGGGCATCAAACGTCGTCGAGGAAAGTTCAGCTAACCGCGGCGCGGTTTCCCCACTGTCGGCCAGTGCGGTGAAAAATGCGATGTTGAGCGCATGCGAAAGCCCCAGCACGTAGGCAATCAAGCGGTCATGGCTTTCAAGATCCATGTCGACTAGCGTTGCCATGGTTGGTTCAAACAACAGGCGCGCGGCGTTGGTTGCTTCGGCATCGCCAACGTCGACAAAGATCACGTGCCGACCGCTGAGCAAGTCGGTGTCGGGGCCGAACATGGGGTGCACCGACGTGACCCGGCCACCGGCGGCACGAAGTTGATGTAGG
>JAGPDK010000183.1 GCA_018057605.1 Kofleriaceae bacterium
CCGCACTACTACCCGCGTGGTCTTCTGGAATCGCACTTCCACCGCTTCTTCGAATGGGGCATAGCCGATCGCTTCGACGCGTAATTTGTGCGGCCCGAGCGGCAGTTTGCTCAATGGCCCAGGTAACGGGGTCTTGCCCACGGGCTTGCCGTCGAGCATGACGTTGCCTCCAACCAAGTCCGACAACATCAAGATACCGCCATAGATTTGTTCCGGGGCCAACAAGCGATACGCGGCAACGCGCACTGAATCGATAAGTTCATCGGGGCTGCCGCGCAAAGGATCTGAGCTAATGCGCCGCATTTGCGTGCCGGTGCGAACATCGACGGCTTTGATCGTGAGTACGTAGTGTTCGCCAACGGCGCCCACAGTACCCGTGACGACGACGTCGACACCCAATTTTTTGCCAATGGTGGTAAGGCATTTTTCTTCGCCCGTACACTCGCGTAGTTCCCCGGTCACGGCACGATCGATATCGCGCCGCACTGGCATCGGTTGTTTGGCGAGGCGATCGAGTTCGGATCGGAATAGCGTCTCGAGCCGCGTCACCAATTCGGATTCGATACCCAGCGCGTCGAAGCGCCACACCGCAATTTTTTGGGTGAGCGCTGCTTCCGGCCCCGCATCGTTGCCGACATCTACCGCATCGCTGGCAGGTGCGCCAACCGGCGTCGGCGTCGGCGTGGCAGGGGCTTTCGGTTGGGCTTGCGCGGCGGTGGTGGCTGAACTCAAGATACCGGCCTGCAGGATCACCAGCCACGCGCACAGCAAGCGGGCCCACGTAGTTGGGCGCGACCGCGCAATTGGCCTAGCGTCTTGTTGTAACCGGAACCACACGATAAAATCTTAACACCGTAGCCTGGAGATGGGTAGTTTTGCTCCGATTCAGATCGACTGTGTTACTGTGACGCGTGTGGCCTGCCCGCATCGTATTCTTGTTTTGCGCCGTTGGATCTGCCGTGGTTGCGAGTTGCGTTCATACGGAGGTGACGCGGCTGAGCCCAGCGAGCGCAAGTTTGGTCGCGCAGCGGGCCGAGATTGAATTGAGCGCTCCGATCTCTTTGCGGGTCACGAGCGCCTATGCTTTGTTTATTCCGATCGGTGGTGGTGTTGAACCAGCATCCGTTGTGGCGCAGCTGCGCGCGGCTGCCTTGGCGCTCGGCGCTGATGATGTTGTGAACATCGAAACCTCGACATCGTGCCAGCAGGGCGTAGGCGTACTACGCCAGTTTCTGGGCTGGATCACCACCAACGCCCGCGGCACGGCGGTGCGCTATCGACGGCCGGCTCCAACGGCTCCGCCGTTAGCTATGGTGCCATCTATGGTGCCATCTATGGTGCCAGCTATGGTGCCAGCTTGGCTGCCAGTTGTTCCGCAATCGCTGTGATATCCGGCGGGGTCAAGTTCCCAAGCGCGGTGAATCGCATCGCGATTTCGGTGAGCGGCGCAGCGATCGACTCGCGTAGTTGCGCCAGGTAAAGTTGATTGAGGGCGTGGCGATCACGCATTAAGCGACCATGGGCAAGCAAGGCGGCTATCGTTGGATCGTGCGGTGCGGCAGTTTCGAATGCCTGCAAAATTTGCTTGGCTGGGCCGGTTGAAACCACGGCCGGATACACTTGATTGGCAATGACGTGCTGCGTGGTAATGTTGAGTTCGCTGAGCAGCTTGTCGCTAAGCTCTTTACCTTCGTTGGCCGGCATTTCTTCGGCCAACGTGACCACCACGGCGGCCGTGGTTTCCGGATCGGAAAGCAGTGCGCTGATGGTGCGGGCATCGCGGGTCAAGGGGCCTTCGGGCACGGTTTCCATGATGACCTTGGGAATGCGCAGCATTGAAAGGCTGTGGCCCGACGCTGGCATGTCAAAGACCACGGTGTCCCAAGCTGGCTTGCCACGCTTTTGTTCGGTGGTGTGGAACCAGGCTTTGCCAAGTAACGCGTAGTCATCAAGCCCGGGAATTGCACGCAGAAACGCTTTGGTGACGCGGTTCTCGAACACCATTTCATAGGCGGTGCGAAATTTCAGAATCATCAGGCCATATTCTTCAAGCGCAGCCGCGGCCGTGGAGTTGACACCTGACAAGTTCGGCGCGAGCGCGACGACGTTGGTGCCCACGGCCGGCTTGCCGAAGTAGTCGCCGAATCGATCGTTGGCGTTGGTTTCGAACAACAACGTAGAACGGCCAGCCTTGGCACACGTTGTTGCGATTGCCGCGGCAACGGTGCTGCGGCCGACGCCGCCTTTGCCGCACACTAGAATCAAGCGCTTCTGAAACAAACTCGTCATGACATTGGGTCGGTCGGGGCTCGACTGGCGCGCATTAATGCACGAACCCGGTCAGCTCGCAATCGTAGGGCGCGCTTACGATGCCCTGACGTACCAGATGCCTACTGTCAACAACGAGGCCGACGATCATCGCACATCGCACCTGCGCCGCTATGATTGCGGCTTAAGCGACGTGTTGCTTGCGTCGGCTTTCGCCGCAACCACACTGCCGTCGGCGCCGGACGCCGTGGCATCAGCGCCAGGCGTCGTTTCAATCAGCGACCGAATAGGAAACAGCGGCTCGCCGTGAAATTCTAAGCGATACACACTGTTTTCAGTTTCGACGTAGATCCCGTTGCCATCCGGTGAACCGAGCACCCGTTTAACCGGCGTGGTGATCATTCGGTGGCCGTGCGGATCGCGGAAAATTACAATACCGCGTCCAATGATCGGATAGCTAATGAGGTAACCGGTGTAGACACGCGAAGCCGATGCACGGTCAACGCCATGCTCGCGGATTTTCTTCGCTGTTACATTCACCATTCGACTTGAAGTAAATTGTACGAGATCAAGCTTCGTCCGTCACGTAAAAATGCGCCGAACCAAGGTGCGAAAGAATCTATGCACTCCGACGATTGTCCGCCTGATGTCGACGAGCAAAACGATGATTCGGCACTGGCCCGGGTCTACGCCGCAGCGCGTGCGACTTTGCCGCAGCCCGTCATTGAACAGGCCGCGCAACAACCTATTGAAATCATCCAATTGAGCGCCTCACTGCGGCGCGTAGAACTACGCACACCTACGTTGCCGCCAGCTACCCACACAGGCTGTTACGTAATTGGCCCGACCCATGGCGCTGGTGACTTTTGTTTGGTCGATCCCGGTTCTCCGTATCGAGATCAGCAAGCCGCACTGGATCGCTGGTTGGCCCAGGAGCAAGCGCTAGGCCGCAACCTACGTTACGTGCTGCTCACCCATCATCACGGCGATCACATCGGCGGTGCAGCGCATCTGGCGGGGCAAGGCGTCGCCGTGTGGGCTCACCGTTACACCCGCGACGCGGTGGTGCAACGCGTCGCTGTCGAGCGAGTCCTCGACGATGCCGAGCGATGGAGCATTGGCGACACCGAGATTCAGGCGATCTGGACGCCTGGGCATGCGCGTGGGCACTTGTGTTTTGCCCTCGATGGCGCTGAGGGGCTCGATATCCTAGCGGGCGATATGGTCGCTGGCGTCGGCACGATTCTCGTCGATCCCGATGAAGGCACGATGATCGAGTATTTGGCGTCGTTGGCCAAAATTCAGGCATTGGGGCCGAGTCGTTTACACCCTGCGCATGGGCCAATTATCGTCGACGGCGTGCAGCGGGTACAACAATATCAAGCTCATCGCTTGATGCGGGAGCATCAGATCGTCGCAGCGCTGGCCCAGGCGCAATCGGCCACGGTACCTGAATTGGTGGCGGTAGCGTATGCCGACACCCCCAAGGCGCTTTGGCCGTTGGCGCAACGGTCGTTGCTTGCGCACTTAGGCAAGTTACGGACCGAAGGGCGCGCAATCGACGGGCCAATGGGTGTTTGGCGGGCTCGATGACGCGCAAATAAACCGCACGATACGTTTTTCAACAGCACGCTGGCGTATACTCAGCGTTCGAATGACTGCAACGTTTGGCACCGATCCTAGCTCCGCGCTTGCCCGTAGTACGGTGCGGCGTTGGATCGGCTTGGATATCGAGTTGGCTGATGGCGATGGGGTTTGCGTGGAGATGTCACCCGCATCGCGCGGTGGGCTGTGTGATCTGCTGCGCACGGTTGCGCAAGGCGCACGCTGTGAAGCGTCCGTGGCGCGGGCCGGTAACGTCAGCAAGGCCGCTGCCGCTGCGGTGGTGGCAACTTGTCATGCTGGGCTGACGCTTGTTGCTGGGGCCCTGTCAGGTGGCGAAATTCAATATGTCTGCGGCTTGCGTTGTGACGAGGTCGCGAGTGCGCCGCCAGGTGCCGAACTCAACATTACCGATGCCGAATGGCAGCAACACCGGGCCTTGCAACCGCTGGTCACCGAAGGTGAGCTGCGACAATTGCGCGCGCTCATCGATGCCACCGGCGCCGCGATTAGTGTGGCGCGCAGCGCCGATCGTGCAGATGCGGCCGCTGCGGCCAAGCCTGATAAAGCTGACAAATCCAAAGCGGTGCATCCGTTTTCAGAAATCGTCGGCCGCACACCAGCGCTCAAGCAAATGGCTGCGTTGCTCGAAAAAGTCGTTAAGACCAGTGCCACCGTGCTGATCCAAGGTGAGAGCGGCACGGGCAAAGAGTTGATCGCGCGGGCGTTGCACTATCATGGGCCGCGCGCGAAAAAGAATTTTGTGGTGCAGAACTGTTCCGCGTTCAACGACAACTTGTTGGAAAGTGCGTTGTTTGGTCACGTCAAAGGCTCGTTTACCGGGGCCGTGAAAGATCAAAAAGGCTTGTTTGAAATGGCCGATGGGGGCACGTTTTTCCTCGACGAAATCGGCGACATGTCGGCGGCGCTGCAAGTGAAATTGTTGCGGGTTCTGCAGGAAGGCACGTTCACGCCGGTGGGTGGCGTTAAACCAGTCAAGGTTGATGTCCGAATCATTGCGGCGTCGCACAAAGATTTGGCGCAAATGGTAAGTCAGCGGCAGTTTCGCGAAGACTTGTTCTTTCGCGTGAATGTCCTCAAGATTACGGTGCCGCCATTGCGTGAGCGGGTCGGCGACATCCCCGAATTGGCGCGACATTTTGCGCGAAAAAGTCATCGCGGTGAATTGTCGCCGCCAGTAATTAGCGACGATGCGATTGCGTTGCTGTGCGCGTATCACTGGCCGGGCAACATTCGCGAACTTGAAAATGAAATCGAGCGCATGCGCGTGTTGGGCGGCAACGCCCGCGAGCTCACCGGCGCGATGGTTTCAGCGCGGGTCGCGGCAGCGTCGGGTGCGGCCGGCGAACCGGGGAAAACGTTGGTTGAAGTTGCGGCCCATGCCGAAACCATCGCAATCATCGCGGAGCTCCGGATGGCCGCGTGGGATAAGGACAAAGCGGCACTCCGACTCGGCGTGTCGCGGGCGTTACTCGACGCTAAATGCCGAGCACTAGGAATTGACCAGACATGAATTGCCCTACTTGCAAAGGCCCATCCCTCAAAGTCGACAATAAAGTGTACCCATTTTGTCGGGAACGGTGCCAGCTAGTTGATCTCGGCCGGTGGATCAGCGAGGACTATCGAGTGCCCGGCGAACCTGTAGATCCAACGCAATTACCGCATGGCGGCAACCCCGACGATCAGCTAGCGCAGCGGCCGGTCGGTGGCGCGGGCGCGGGCCCATGGCTGTTGGGAGCGGTGGTGATGGCGGTGGTGTTTGGCGCTGGGGCTATCGGTCCGGCGCACGCTGATCCGATTGAAATTGGCGGCTGGCTCGGTGGCCGTGGTTTTTCTGACAATTCATTGCTCGGCTACAAGGCTGATGCGCCGCAGCACCCGATGTTGGCCAATGGCGTGGTCTTCGGTGCGCGCATCGCTCGACCCATTCTGCCGTACATCGTGCCGGAACTTGAACTCGCGTTATCGCCGACCAAGACCGACAAGTTCGATGTGACGGTGTTGTGGTTGTCGCCGCGTGGGCACATCCGGTTTGAACTCACGCCCCGTAAACAAGTGCGGCCGTTTTTGCTGATCGGCGGCGGTGCGCCCATTGCGTTGTCGACCAAGCGCGGCATTATTGACTCCGGCATCGTTGGGGATGGCTATGTCGGAGGGGGCGTTGAGTTTACCACCGAGCGCGGGTTTGACCTGCGCTTCGATCTTCGCGCCTCGTTGATGCCAGGCGTAGATCCCGTGTTAACCCTGGAGTGGGATGCTGGTTTGGGGCTGTCGTTTCGCCTCGGTGAAGCGGCGCGCCGTCGCCGTGCGGCGACCAAGCTGGTTGTGCCGATTAATCCTGACGCTGACAATGATGGTGTGGTTGGCAGCGATGACCAATGTCCTGAGCGAGCCGAAGACCCCGACGGATTTGAAGATCGCGATGGCTGCCCAGACATCGACAATGATCTAGATTCGGTGCTCGACATCGCCGATAAATGTACCTCGGTGCCTGAGGCATACAATGGGTTTGCCGACGACGATGGCTGCCCCGACGTTGTGCCAGCCGAGGTCGAAGCCATGGTGGGCACGGTGGAAGGGCTAATCTATGGCGCGCAGGAAACCGAAGTTCGCGATAGCGCTGGGCCATCCATGACGCGCATTGCCGAATTGCTGGCCAAGTATCCAACCGTCCGCATCGTGCTGATTGGTCACACCGACGAAACCGAAGCGACGCCTGTGGGCATGCCGGATCCAGATGCACCGCCAGACGTAGACCTGCTGTCGGAAGATCTGGGTTTGGCACGTGCCGAGTCGGTGCGGCAAGCCCTGTTGAGTCGAGGCATTCCAGTGGTTCGGATCGAAATTCGCGGCGCCGGCCGAAGCGAGTTAGTTGCGGACAATGCGACGCCGCGTGGTCGGTTGGCAAATCGCCGGGTTGAGTTGAAGCTTCTTGTGCCCAAGCGCTGATCGGTTCGATCGCAGACTGCGATTTTTCGCGGGCGCACTTTCGCCTACAGGCTGCTGAAATTCTTCGTGCCAACCTGCTTGGTGCGAATTGGCGCCAGGCGCTCGTTCATCTGGCATGGTGCGGAGAAGTGGTTGTTGCGAAAAACACCGACGCGTGCGGCACCGCGACGCCGGTGCGCATCGACGTCACATGCGCTGATGTCGGTTACAGTGGGCCGATTGCTGCGCGAAAGGGTGCGCATGGATGGCCCAGCAGTAAGCATTGTTCTGCTACAATTGTCAGGCGTGGTAGACCCAAGTTCAGACTCGCCGGTAACCAAACTCGGGCGCTATGAGTTGGTGGCTCGGCTCGCGTCCGGTGGCATGGGCGAGATTTTCCTCGCTCGCCTTGAAGGCGCGGCCGGCTTTGAAAAGTTGTATGTAGTCAAAAAAATCTTGCCACATTTGGCTAGTGAGCCGCGTTTCCGCACGATGTTGATCGATGAAGCGCGCATTGCGTCGCGCATGAATCATCCCAATATCTGCCAAGTGTACGAGCTCGAAGAGACCGACGGTCAACTGTACATTGTAATGGAATATCTCGAAGGGGTGACCATTTTGCCGTTGTTGCGGCGGGCGGCCAAGGCCAAAACGCCATTGCCGTTGGGCCTTGTCTTGGGGCTTATTTCGCAAACCTGTGAAGCGTTGCACTACGCCCATGAACTTAAAGATCGTGACGGTTCGGTGCTCAACATCGTGCACCGCGATGTGACTCCGTCGAATATTTTCGTAACTGAAAACGGTGTCGCCAAAGTGCTCGACTTTGGCATTGCCAAAGTAAAAAACGCGTCAGCCCAAACTCAAACCGGGACGGTGAAAGGCAAGTATGCGTATATGGCGCCCGAGCAACTGCGCGGCGTCGAGTTAGATCGGCGGGTCGATGTTTTCGCGATTGGCGTCGTGCTGTTTGAGATGTTGTCGTTGCGCCGTTTGTTTCAGCGCAAGACCGATTACCTAACGTTTCGTGCGGTCATGGAGCAACCTCTGCCAGACTTGCGCCGATTTCGTCAAGACGTATCGCCGCAGCTACTCGAGGTGGTTGCACATGCCTTGGCGCGCGATGTTGCTGAGCGATTTGTCAGTGCGCGTGAGTTTGGCGCAGCATTACTCGACGCTGCGCCTGGCACACGGGCGTGGTCAAATAGCGAGATTGGCGATTACCTAAAATCGAATTTTGCCGAGGTCATCCACAAGCGCAGCCTGGCCTTGATGGCGATGACCCAGCGGGATAGTCGCGTCGCTGGCGCTGGCACGCTGCCGATGATGACTGCCATGGTGTCAGCAGACCAAGAATCGGACGCTGAGGACGATGAGTTTCCTTCGGTTGAGGCAATGCTGGACGACGGCGTCAAGGTTCCGTTGCCACCGACCGCGGCCGGCGATTTTGCGGTGCAAACACTGCCGTCGTTCTCGACTGAAAACACCCTGTCGACGATCGCGGTCGTTGCTCCGGTTGGTGCTGGGCGAGAGGGTGAGGCACGAGCTGATTCGGCGGTGGCAGGTGGCGGGCCGCAGCGCTCGATCTTGATGCCGATACTTGGCGTGATGCTGGTTGGGATTGCAGGCACGGCGCTGTTCTTGCTTTGGCAACAGTCCCGCAATCACGCGAGTTCGCAGCCGCAAAAAATTGAAATCATTTCGCAGCCGCGCACTGATGCAGTTGATGCTGCGACGCAGGTCGTGGCCGTCTCTGCCGATGCGGCGCACGCTGAGGATGCAAACCAAGGTAGCAATGCTGTGCCGAGGAACGACGCACCGAGCGGCCGCAAGGTTGACAAAAATGCTGGCAGTGACAACGGGCCACCGCGCACCAAGCCCGGCACCGACAGTGCTGCCACGGCGAAGGCCAAAGCAACTAAGATCATCCAAGCACATCTCGGCGCACTCAATGCGTGTGGACCTACTTTTGACAAGGTTGTTAACAAAGACTGGGCCGGTTTTAATTTGCGCATCCTCGCCGATGGACGGGTCAAGTCAGTTGATCTTGAACCGGACAGCAATACTTTCACACCGTTTGGTGCATGCGTGCGCAGTGCCTTGCAGGGCATTACGTTTGCGGGCATCGATCAAGAATTTACCATCCGAGTGCCGATGCGTGCACCTAGTTGAATCGTCACCGTGCGCATCGAACTACATTGTCATTCAACCTGCTCCGACGGTGCGCAAGCGCCTGCGGCCGTAGCGGTCGCCGCAATGGGCCGCGGTATTGCACTGTTTGCGCTCACTGATCACGACACGTGTGCGGGCACTGCGGCGTGTCAGGTCGCGGATGCGCACAACCTGCGCGCGGTAGAAATTTCGTGTAGTGATCAAGATGGCCATACCGTGCATGTGTTGGCGTTTGACACCGGTGGGGCATGGCAACAACTCGACGATACGCTTGCGACCATTCGCGAACATCGCAAGAATCGGTTGCGGGTGATGGGCGCCAAATTACTAACCCGCGGTATCAAACTTGATTTGGAACCGCTGCTGGCGCAAGCCGAACACCGTGCGGTGGGCCGGCCGGATCTTGCCAACGCCATGGTTGCGGCGGGCGTGGTGTCGTCGGCCAAAGAAGCATTTTCGCGTCACTTGTATGACCGTGGGCCAATTGATGTGCCGCATCAAGGGCTTTCGGTGGATCAAGCCGTGGCCGTTGCCCGTGCAGCTGGCGCCAAGCTGTCATTGGCCCATCCGCATTTATATGGCGAGCGCACCGTGAAATTGATCGCGCGCCACAAAGCCGCTGGGCTCGACGGTATTGAAGCATTTTACGGTCGTTATG
>JAGPDK010000646.1 GCA_018057605.1 Kofleriaceae bacterium
GTTCAGCAGAACCGTCGGACCTTGCGATGATGGCCGACGGCGAAATCATTGCCGCCGCCACCGCGCGCCGCTTTTGCTGCGACGCTGGCGTGGTGGTTGCCCATGTCGACGCACAAGGTGTGCCGCTGTCGGTCGGCCGCAAAACCCGGACGATTCCAGCCGCAATCAAGCGGGCATTACTGCTGCGCGACCGGACCTGCCGTTTTCCTGGGTGCACGCACAGCCGCTACGTCGACGGTCATCACATAAAGCACTGGGCCAACGGCGGCAAAACGGCGTTGTCGAATCTCATGCTGTTGTGTAGCGCTCACCATACGCTGCTGCACGAAGGCGGCTGCCGGGTCGAAGCCAATGCCAATGGCTGGAATTTTTTCGACCATCGCAACCGTGTCATCGACGCACAACCAGCCCGCGCAACATCAAGCGACGTTGGCGCGCGACGTGGCCTTGCGGCGTTACGCGATGCCCATGCCGCGCTCGCCATTACGGCCAACACCAACGCCTCAAAATGGACTGGCGGCCCGATCGACTATGCGAGGTGCATCGACTATTTGGTGTGATGCACGGCGGTCGAGTAAGCGGTCAACCCCAGGGCCTCAGGCGTTGGTAAACCTGCGAAATAATCATCGAAAATGTGACGAATGCTCAGACGGGCAAGTCCCTTGTACAATCGAGTTAGCGTTCGTCAACCAGGATAAACCTAGCGCCAACCAATACGGTGGTATCGGCTAAGCCTTCGTCTTGACGATGCCGTACCGAAAGCTCGACGCCAAGAATACGCGCAGCTTGATAGCGCACGCCCCAGCCGCCCAACCAGGTTTGGGCCGGGGCTTTGGCGCGCAGCTCCGGCACCCACGTCAAATCAGCGAGCAGCGTGGTGCGTGGGTACTGCGCCGGGTGCCACTCAAAGCCAAGCATCGGACGAATTCCCCGCGACGTTGCGCTTAATTGAAGGCGTTCGTCGTTTCTGCTTGATGCGATATCTTGGGCGATAACACCCGCATGTACCGTCACCGGTCCGAGCACTTCACTGGCCACCACATAGGCATCGGTGGCTCGAATATTTGCCTGCGTACTCGAAGCGGTAGTGGTTGTAACCCGGACGCCAATGGCCAACGCCGGTTGACCTCGGAACCAAGCATTCACCGGCGCACCCATTTTGAATTCGGCGTGCCGAGCCCGCAAGGTGCGCAGTGTTTCGGCCGGCAGTGTTTTGTCTTCGACGCAGGTTTCACAAACCCGCAAGTCTCGATCGGTATCGATTGTCAACATGGCGATGCCGGCTAAGCCGAGCGAGCCTTGGATCGACGCAGCACCGCGATGATCAATACGGGCTCGACCGGCGATCGCCGGAATGCGTGCCGAGGTGGAGTTCAGCATAAACGCAGTGGGCATCGTAACGACTGCGTCGGCGCTCCGCTCGTCGGCGCTTGCAGCGCGCGCGCCGGTGCTTACAATCAGCAACGCAGCCATGGAGCGGAGGAGGAGGTGTTTCATAGGGGACTTTGGGCAATCGCGTTGCAGGCAAACGCTATTCGCGCAGCGACTCGATCGCATCGCGAATGCGACGGCTCACAAATGAGACTTGCCCGAAGATCTGGGCATCCAATAGGTTGGCATTTTGAATATCCGCGACGCGCACGCCGGATTCGATGCGCACCCAATCGGCAATGTTGTAGCGCACCCCCCATGACAGCACCGCGCGCAACCGCACTTGGTCGGTACAGGTGTAGCAAAACTCGGGCGTCCAACCCCAGTCGATCAAGACGTCGGCTTGATCGGTGGCTTTTACGCCGATACCGCCAAAGCCACGGAGTTGTTTGGCCAGGCCTTTGTCGTGTAGGACAAAGGTGTTGGTGTCGTCGGAGAGTGAGCGAATTTGCGCGTCCCAAAACGCAGCGCCGGCATGCACCGTGGTGCGTGCACCAATGTGCTTCGATGCTACCAGGGTGAGTTCGGCAACGCGGGTAGCGTGATCTTCGTATTCACGTTCGAACGATTTTCGATACCCCAAGGTCATCGCGGGTTGGTGATGAAATAGTCGGTTTTCGCCGACGCCCATGCGGAACGAAGCGGTTACGTACGGCTGAATTCGTTCCGCGACATCGTCGGCATCGAGTCGTCGGCGAACTTGGTCCGTGGTCGCTAACCCAAATTCGGCCACGTCGCCAAGCCCCAAGCGTAGGTCGGAGGCTGCACCACCGCCGGTGTCGAGACTTGATTTTGAGTACAAAATCCCAGCCGGCAACAAGTAACCCGTGGGTGTCGTGATGACTTCAGGCAGATCAATATTGAAACGTTTTTTCGCCGGAGCACGGCTGAAACGATACGGGTCGGTCGGAACCGTGGAATCAACGGGCATCGGTTCGCTTGCTGAGTCGGCGTTGCCCGGTACCGTCGGCACCGAGTCGGCGCTGGTTGTTGCTGGTTGCGGCGGTGCCGGCATCGTTGGGGTTGGTGCAGGCGGAGCCGTGGTCGACCCGGTTGGTTGCGGTTGTGGGATGTTGGGTGGCACCCACGCTTGGGCGAAAGCAACGGCCGCGCCAGTGAGGTGGGTTGCAGCGAAGGCCAAACCGAGCCAATATTTTTTGTTCAGACGTTGGTTGTACATAACTTCTCCATGTTGGTTCTCCTTGGTCATCGATTGCAAAATGCGCCCACGCCGCGGCACACCAGTGCGCCCCATGGGATAAAAATTTCAGCGCCGAGGCGAATGTCCCATTGCACCAGCGAGCGTAACGAATCGGCATCACTCATCCGACCCACTTCCACTTGGTACCCGAT
>JAGPDK010000647.1 GCA_018057605.1 Kofleriaceae bacterium
GGCTTGGACCCGCGCACCCAGTTGGTGATTTTGTCGGCCACGGTCGGCCGCGCCGATCGGTTTTGTCACTGGGTTGAACTAACCCGGCGGGTGCCGCTGCACTTGATCGAATCGCGCGAACGCAAAATTCCGTTGGTGCATGAGTTTCGCGAAGAATCCATTATCGATACCGTGCGCGATATCGCGTTCAAAGGTGATGTACCGGCGATTATCTTTGTGTTTGGCCGGCAGCAGTGCTTTGAAATTGCCCGCTTGATCAAAAGCTGTCGGCGCTTCACCACCGACGAAGAAAAGCTGCAAATTGAGGCTGCCTGCGACGAAGCCATGTTGCTCGGCGGTGGTGCCAAAGAGCTGCGGCCGTTGTTGAGTCATGGCATCGGCATCCATCACGCGGGCATCTTGCCGCGCTACAAACAACTGGTGGAAGAGTTGGCGCTGGCGCGGTTGATCAAGTTTGTGGTTTCCACCGAGACCATCGCCGCGGGTATCAATTTGCCAGCGCGTACCGTGGTGTTCCCGTCGTTGCGCAAATTTATCAAAAATCAGCCGCGCATGATCACCGCGGCGGAATATCACCAGATGTCGGGCCGGGCCGGGCGCCCGCAGTTTGATGATCGCGGTTTGGCCATTGCCTTGGCACCTGAAGAAGTTGTCAGTGAACTCAAGCGCGATCTTAAAGATGCCGCCAAACGGCCGGCCTACGACGAGAGCAAAGTTCGCAAGGCGGTCTACAATCGTGCTCGATCCGAAGCGCAAAAACGCGGCGATTTGATTTGGTCGCCGGAGAGTCACGATGAGTTGGTGCGCGGTGAACCAGCCGAGTTGGTTTCGAAAACCAAGATCACCGCGGAGCAGGTGCTCGCGATTGGCTTGCCGGATTTGACGGAAGTTGTGTTGCCGGGGGTGGCGTTTGTGCCGGTGCCAAGTCCTGACGCCCCGACGGTGGCGCCGGCCGTCAAGCCCGCTGTGGTGGCAAGCGCCGCGCCCGTGCCGCCGGCAACCGGGGTTATGGCCTTGGCGCTAGCGGCGGCTGCCGCGGCGTCAGGTGCCGCAATCCGTGAGGCTGACGCTGCCCCGGCGGAGCTGCCTGCGGTTGTCCCCGAGGTGGTGCCTGCGCCGGAGCCGGTTTCGGTCGCAGTGCCGGCGACCCCGCCGATTGATCGCAATGCCGAGGCTGCAGCGCGGGCGCATTTGGTTGAAGCTTCGTTACCACCCTCCATGCGGCTCAATATCGTCACGGTGATTGATAACCTCCTCCTCGACGATCGAGAAAAGCGAGTCTTGCATAAGACGTTGGCTCAGTTGGTGGCCAACATGCGCGCCATTGGCGTGCTCGATCAACATGGCGTGCAGGTTTCGGGTCAAATGATCCGCGAACTCCAAGGCATGGATGGTTTGTTTATTTATTACGCGCTGTTTCATCATCAACTTGATTACGTTGAGTTGCGCGCACTCGTCGAGTTCCTTATTGATCACGACATCATCGCTAAAATGTTGGCGCGCAAAGGTGAGGATAAAAAGAAGGAATGGATGCGCGCCAAATTACGTGAGTTGCGCGTCGATAATCCGCAAGTGAGCTGGGACGATGTTGAGGCCGCCTATGATCGCGAGCACCCACGGGTACTCACCAAGATCGAAGAAGTCCACCAACAGTTCTCGTCGTCCGTGCCGCATCCCGAGCTGCATGGCGGCAAACGGGCCAAAAATGTCTGGGCCATTATGGAAGACGAAAATATTGGCTTCGTCGAATTTGTCGAGCGTGAAAACTTAGAGCGCGAAGAAGGCAACCTGTTTTCGTATTTGGTGCGGGTCATGAACTTTGCACGCAAGCTCGGCGAAGCCAGCAAGCTCAGCGAATTCGAAGACATCGCCGACCGGGTAAAAACCGCCCTGGGCCGCGTCGACCTGCGCTTCGTCGAAAATTCGCGCTGGTAGGAACCTTAAATGACACGAAACACTACGCTCCTATGGATTGAAGCTGGGAAGTTGCTTGCCGACGACCCCGCCATAGTGGTTCCCTGTCCGGTATGTGCAAATGACAATTTGCATGTGACCGATCATCGAAGTGCTGAAACTCCAAACGTTGTTGAACGAGCGATGCATTGCCCATCTTGTGGGGCGCGGAACTTTTTGCGATTGGTTCGTCCGCTCGGCATTCAAGTGGACTCGACTTGGCCCTAGGGGCTAACGGTTCATGAGAAATCAATATTGGTTGATACGCCAACGAGTTTGAACGACCTGCTTCCGTCAGGCATGGGCAGTTACGCCGTTCGCCAGCGCCGGGAAAGCTCGACTTCGGCGCGATACTCGGCGAGGTTTTGCGCGACGGTGGTGTCGGACCAGCCCAAGCGTGTGGCCAAGCGCGCGGCGACGGCCGGTGCGCTGTTCAGCCCTTGATCACGGCTAACCAATAACAACGGCACGCGGCGGCTTAGCACGTCTTCGACGGTACGCGCCAAATCATGCTCAACGGCAAAATCGATTTCGGCCCAGACATAGGGTAGGTCGGCTTCGATCCGTGCGCCCCGACTGGCGTCAGCAGCGATGGCATCGCCGATCAAACGGGCACGGGTGCCGTACACGCCACACAAGTGGGTCGCTGTGTCGGCGTCCATGTGCAGGCGGTCCATGAGTTCACGGCCGATGGCCGCGATGCCTTCGAGGTTAGCCGACACAAGTCCCGCGGCACCAGGTAGCGGCCGCTTTTTGGTGGAAGCATCCGGCACGGCTGGGCGCGCCTCGGCGGCGTGGTCGGCGGCGCGCTCGGCCGTGGTGTCATCATCC
>JAGPDK010000648.1 GCA_018057605.1 Kofleriaceae bacterium
ATTGGCCGCCGACCAACTGAAGTGAAACCGACGGTGTTCGGCTGCACGCAAATGCAATTCGTCGACGCCGCGCTGCAATTCAGCTAGCCCGAGGGCGGCCCGTTCATACGCGCTTTGCGCTTGTTCACGCTCTTGCCGGCTGGCTACCCGTTCCAGTTGCGCGGCTTCATGGGCCGCTCGTGCACCGGCTGCGCGATGTTCAAGAATTGCTAATTCGTCGTCGAGCGTGCCCAGTTTCGCTCGCAACCCTGCCGCCGATTTAAGCCGTTCCCACTGGGTCAAGATGCGCTCTTGATCGTTGCGGGCGGCCTGCGCAGCTTTGCTCAGTTGCACGGTTTGCCGCGTGACGTTGGCTTGGGTATCGGCCACTTCGCGCACGTGTTGGGCCAAGTCATTGCGCCGCTGCGCTTCTTGTTGCGCGTTGCGCTGCGCGGTATCGGCGTGTACTTGCAGTGCGCTGGCGTGGGCCAAGTACATCGCTTGCCCGGCTTCGTAGATGCCGGCCAATTCTTCTTCGAGCACGCGAGTTTCGGCCACTTCGATGCGAGTGCGGCGGCAGGCTTCGAGATTGGCTTTCATCCGGCCAAGTGTGTCGCTCATGCCGGATTCTTCTTTGAGCACAAAGCCGCGCAATTCGCTGGTCAGCGAGCGCGAAATGCCACCGGTCATGCTGGTGCGCAACATGTCGTTGAACTTGCTGCGATCGTCGTCGGTCATTAGCCGCAGCGGCGAAATGCCGCGTTCGAATAGTTCCGCGAAGTAGTCTTTGACCGCGCGAAATACCGTGACTTTGCCACCCACCGCTTTGACGTTATGTTTGATCTCGTCGAGGTCGGGCACCACATCGGAGTCTTCGTGGCGCACCAAGAATATCGACGACAACGGCACATGATCGGGCACGCCTTCGATGCCCATGGTGGTGACGTCCAGCGTTGGTTCGCTGGCTCGGGTCAGCCGCACCGCAGCGATGTAGCGGCTGCCGTCAGCAACTCGCAGATCTAACACGGTGTACGACGGCCGGCCGGGCTCACCGAGCCGGCCCCAAATACCGCGATCGCCGCCACTCGCGCCGGTTTCGCCGACGTTAGTGAAGCGCAGGCGCGTTAGATCCGGCAGCAAAGCAATGTACGCGGCGATCATCACCGTGGTTTTGCCTGCGCCGTTGGCGCCTTCGAGCGCGGTGACGTGTTGGTCGAGTAGGTAACGTTCGTAAAAAACGCCCTTCCAGTTGACCAGCGCCAACGCTGCGATGCGCGTGCGTGAACTCATTCGTCGTCCTGGTCGTCGCGCACGGCGTGATCGTCGTTGTCATCATCGCGGTCATCGTCGACGTCGTCGCTTGGGAAGGTATATTCGTCGTCATCGACGTCGAGCCGCGCCAAGACGACCGGCGCAGGGGCTGGTGCCAGTTCGGCGGCGGGCGGTGGATTTTCGATCGGCGCAGCAAGTGTAGGGGCGGCGGCTGATGTCAGTGCTGCCGCTGGGGAGGTCGGCACCGGGGCCTGCGCAGTCACGAGCACGCTGGCCTCGTCGCTGCTAGCCACAATCCGGTCGCTGGCCCGTCGACGAATCACCGCAGGCTTGGCATTGGCTACGTTGTCGTCGCCTGTGGCTATGGTAGCGCTAGCCTCGTCGCCCTCGGTGTCACTATCAGCATCCCCGACGGTTTCATCAACAGCATCGCCCAAATCTTCAAGCGAAACGTCGCCTTGTGCCACCAGCCGCGCCAATGCTTCGATCGGGTCGTCGACGCCGCGCACTGGTTCGGCAAAGCGCATAATCGAAGAGCGAATCTGCCATTTGTCGTCAGGTAATTGCGTGGCAAAGCCAAGCCCTGCCAAACGCCGGGTTGCATCGGCGATTTTGCCGCGCACTTCTTTTTGCGCGACTCGTTCGTCCACCCGTTTGCGATTAGGCAAAAACGCCCGAATCAAGGTGTCAGCGCCGAGCACCGTCACCATTTGCTCCACGATGGCATCCCGCGTGATCACGCCGCCGCCTTCGACCGTGCGTGGGTCCAAGTACATCAGCGCCAAGGTTTGCCCAACCAACATTTCCGCAGCGCCGAGTTGCCGCTTAGGAAACTTGTCGGTGGTCGGCAGCAGGTAAAAGTAGCCGTCGGTTTTGTAGATCAACTCGCAGCCGTAGCGGCGGTACCAGGCCTCAACGTGCTCTTGGCCATCGTGCAACAAGGCAAACCATTCACTGTCGTCGCGGTCGATATGCCGGCCTTTGCGCAAGGCCACGTCAACCGCCGGGAATTCAGGTTGCTCGATCACTTCAGCAATCGATAACAAAGCGCGGGTCATGTGGCGTCCTTTGGCTGTATCGCCCAATCTTCAATTTCGATGACATCGCTCGTCGGTGTCCAGGTCCGTTCGTGGGCACTTTGGGTCCGCGCCAGCTCCACCACGCGGTGCGCGACGCGGCCGGTCATGGCGTAGTGGTCAGCCGGTTCAACCTCGGCATTGACCAACGTGGTCACGCCGGCCAGCGTCGCCGCGCCTTGGTTAAGCGCAGCGCTGACTCGGTCGGTCAGTTGTTGTTCAACATCTTCTGATTCGTCCGCGGCCGGTGGTTTTTCACGGGGTGCGCGTGGTCGTTTTACCGGCGGTAGAATCTTCACTGCCGATACGGTGCGCAACACTTGCATCGACGGTGCTGCTGCCAACGCGAGCGAATACTTGGTGCCGTTGGCGATTTGTTCACGCAGTCGTTGGGTTAGTGCTCGGCTTGGATCCAGCCGCACCACATCGCGCAAGTAGCGATGCACATATTGAAAA
>JAGPDK010000184.1 GCA_018057605.1 Kofleriaceae bacterium
GCGGAACCGATGCAATGCCACGGCGCGGCGGTGGCACTACCGCCGATGTGGGCGGCAAATCGGCCTGTGGTGGTGGTGGTGCGGGGCGTCGGGTATCTACAGTTTTGTCAGGCGCGCCGCGCGGAGGGGCCGGCGCGACGGTGCGCACACTGGCGATGACTTCGCGTTTTCGTTCAACGGTGTCAACAAATTCGGCTGGATCACGAGGCTGAAAAACCGCTGTGTGCGCGAGCTCTTCTGCCAAATCTGCGGATGGTCGCTCGGGCTGTGTGGTCCGTTGTCGAGGGGCCACGGTTGGAGGCTGTGGCGCGGGCATGGGTGTGCGTGACAGCTCGCGTGTACGCTTCGGCGTGGTCGTCGTCGGTATCGTCGCGATCGTCGGCAGCTCCAGTTGGTAGCCGCTGGTGGCTGCAGCGCTGTCAGGCATGCCAGCGAGCGGCACTGGCCGTGATGCCTGCGGTGGCTTGGCACGCAAAGATTTCGCAATTTCGGCGACTGATACGGCGGCGGTTGGTGGCGCAGCCATCGTGCGCGGACCGGCTTGTGTCCGGTCGGGGGCGTTGTGTGGTGTGAACTCGTAGTTGTCATCGCTGGAATCTTCGTCGAAGATCTCATGCGGCGGCAATTCGCGGCTGATCCACGCCCCGAGCTGCATTGCGGTCGCGAGCTCCGGTGACGATTTGATATATGCTTCGAGGGCATGCGCTAAATCAGCGGCGGTAGCGCGGCGATCGCGATCGACCTCCATGGCCCAGGCGATCGCTTGCGCGAGCGGCGGTGGAATCGACGGCACAATCGACTGCACCGGCGGAAAATTGCCGTCGCGAATTGCCCGCATGGCGGCCGCTGGATCGCCTCGGTCAAACAACGGCTTGCCGGTGGCAATTTCCCACAACACGATGGCCAATGAAAAAACGTCAGAACGGCCATCGAGCTGCGCGCCGATGGTTTGCTCGGGCGACATATAGGTGAATTTGCCTTTGACGGTCCCGGGATTGGTTAGCTGGTCGCTGATGGCCACTGCCTTGGCGATGCCGAAATCGACAATCTTGGCGGTGCCGCTGTACGAAACAAGAATATTGGCTGGCGAAATATCGCGGTGGACAAGGCCCAGCCGCCGCCCGTTTTCGTCAGTGAGTTGATGGGCGAAGTGCAAGGCACTGGCGGTATCGGCGCCGATACGAGCCAGCAAGGCCCACGGGATGGGGCGGTCGGCGGTGATGGCGGCGATTTGTCCAGCATGTACGCCATCGACAAATTCCATCGCGATGAAATAGTCATCGCCGTATTTTCCAAATTCGTAGATGTGGACGATATTGGGATGGGTGATGCTCGATGCGAGTCGCGCTTCTTCGAGGAACATCTTGAGAAATTGCGGCGAGTCGGCCAAGTGCGGTAAAATCCGCTTCACGGCAACGCGCCGATCAAAGCCCTCAAGCCCTCGCTGTTTGGCCAAAAACACCTCTGCCATGCCGCCCCGAGCGATGCGGCGAAGAAGCGTGTATTGGCCAAATGGAATCCCGCCTTCGGCGGTCATATCGCAAACTCTAAGCGAAAAAGCATCGCGATGGCGTGGGCCGCGCTACTTTCGCGCATCCGCTGGATATTCGCCGGGCCGGGCATACAATGGGTGCACGCGGCGGCGATTTTCAAGCCAGCGTGGATCGTCATCAGAAATTTGGCCAGCAACGCATTGCGCTCGCAAGTCTTTTTCGATGGGCGTGAGTTTATGTACTTCGCTCATTAAAAAATCGGCGCATTTTTTATAGAGGGCCGGGCGTGGCTTTTCGCCGAGGAAGCGCGAGTAGTCGATGGGCGGCCCAAACACGCCAATAATCGGCCGAATCTGCCGTGCTCGAGGATGCCAATTGAACTTGGAATCACCGAGAAAGTCGTTGGAAATGCCATTGACGAACATCGGGATAATGGTCGGTTGCGCCAGCAATGCCATCTTGCCGGCGCCCGGTTGAGCCGGCAAAAATGTGTAGGGGTCGTCACTTTTGTTGCGTGTGCCTTCGGGGTGCAAGCCGATCACATTGCCTGGCGTGCGTAGCATCTCGACGATTTTGTCGAGTGATTCATCGTTTTGTGCGCGGCGTTCGGACTGCCGATAGATCGGCGGGTACATGGAACCACCACAACAGAAGTAGTTCACCAGAATGCCGGCCGGGTGGTCGTAAAAGAAGTTGGATCGCACCGGGAAATTGAGCTGGCGAGCCCAGGGGGCCGGGCCCATGTAACAGGCGAGCATCAACGAATAAAGATCAAAAAAACTGCGATGATTGGCGACAAACAACACGCCGCGCTCGGGGTGTAACGCTAAAATTTCGTCCAACCCGGACGTTAACATTCGCCTTGCGATAACTTGCCGCACCCAGGCGTACGAAAATGTCCGCAGCGTCGACGTTTGAATCCAGCGCCCAGGCTTAGTTTCATTGAACCCATGCGCTACTTTGTGCGCAATTCGCTCCCATAGTTCCATCGGCGCGGCTGCTTTGGGATGCTCTGGCGAGTTAGCCATGGGCCCTTCTAGCACAGCGTGCACGCAGATTGCCGGCCAGCTCGCCAAGCCCGCAAAATCAAGCGCAAAACCGCGAGATCTTTAAATGCGTTGCAACGAAAAAGCCCGGCCTACGTGCATTGACCCAGGGCCCTGTGACCCGTATTTTCCGGCCGATCGAAAGGCAACACCCTGATGTCACTGCAATTCTCGGCAGATGCCACTACAAAAATTAATGCGATGTGCGAACGCTACCCAAGCAAAAAGCCGGTGGTGCTAGCAGCGTTGCATTTGGCGCAAAAAGAACACGGCCACCTCAGCGATGAAGCGCTGCGATTGGTAGCTACCACCTTGGACTTGCCCTACGCGCATGTGTTCGGCGTGGCCACCTTTTACACCATGTTCCGTCGAGAACCGGGTGGCAAAACCACCATCCGCGTGTGCACCAACATTTCGTGCATGTTGCGCGGTGCATACGATGTCCTCGAACAATTCGAAGGCAAGCTGGCCTTGAAAAAAGGCCAGAGCAACAGTGAATTTTCACTGGTGGAAGAAGAGTGCATTGCGGCGTGCGCCAATGCCCCGGCGGTGTTGTGCGGTACCAAGTACTATCTCGACGTTGAAGCCAGCCAAGTGAGTGGCATCATCGACGAACTGAAACGGAATCCGAAGCCAGAGTCGGAGGTTGTGTAAATGTCGACATTAGAACGCCCAGCATCGTGGCGAGAAATTAAGGGTTACGGCGTCAAGGTTGTGTCGTCGCGCTTCGGTGACGAACAGGCCAAGACGTTGGCCGGTTACGAACGCACGGGTGGGTATCAAACCCTGCGCAAAGCATTGGCAATGCGGCCGGACGATATCGTCGCTGAAGTCAAAGCCTCGAACTTACGCGGCCGTGGTGGGGCTGGTTTTTCAACGGGTATGAAATGGACGTTTGTACCCAAGGACGCCAACGCGGTGCACTTGGTGTGTAACGCCGATGAATCCGAGCCGGGCACCTGCAAAGACCGCGAGCTGATGTACTGGGATCCGCATCTGTTGATCGAAGGCATGATCGTGTCGGCGCACGCGCTCAAGGCCGTGCATAACTACATTTACATCCGCGGCGAAATGATGCGCGAGTACGCCGTGCTGGTGAAAGCGGTCGAAGAAGCTTATGCCCGCGGATATTTAGGCAAAAACATTCTCGGTACCGGTATCGAATGCCAGCTCACCGTGCACCGGGGTGCGGGCGCGTATATCTGCGGTGAAGAAACGGCCTTGCTCAACTCGCTGGAAGGTAAGCGTGGTCAGCCACGCTTAAAACCACCGTTTCCGGCCATCAAGGGCTTGTTCGACGAGCCAACGATTGTGAACAATGTTGAAACCTTGATGAACATTCCCGCCATCGTGGAAAAGGGCGCGGCGTGGTTTTCAGCGCTTGGGGTTGGACGCTCTGGCGGCACCCGTATGGTTTGTGTTTCGGGGCACGTTAATAAACCCGGTGTGTTCGAGCTGCCGATTGGCATCTCGATGCGCGAGTTAATTAACGATGTTTGTGGCGGCGTATGGAAAGGTCGTAAAGTCAAAGCTGTGATTCCGGGTGGCACCTCCATGCCGCCGCTGGACGAATCGGAGCTTGATGTCCCGATCGAATTTGACGCATTAATGACCGACGAACGGATCAAGCCGGTCCAGGTTCGACCAGGCGAAAACTTTGATCTGGGCGGTGGCCGTTTGCTGCGCACCATGGCAGGGTCGGGCGGCGTTGTGGTGCTCGATGACCACACGGATTTGCCGAGGGCGACCTGGCGCATCATGAAGTTTTACGCGCATGAGTCATGCGGGCAATGCACGCCATGTCGCGAAGGCACCGGTTGGCTTGAAAAAGTCAGTCGACGCGTTGCCGATGGCAAAGGCAAAGTTGATGATTTGGAGTTGTTGTCGTCGATTGCCCACGGCATCGCAGGCAACACGATTTGTGCTCTCGGAGACGCCGCGGCCTGGCCGATGATGGGCTTTTTGAATAAGTTTCGCGCCGACTTCGAAGCGGCCATTGCCAAGGCCAACCCGGGCTACACGCCCAAACGCAATTCCAATAAGGATGCAGCATGAGCGCCGCACTAGCAATTTCTGAGCCAACGCGCAGTTCGCGACGTTCGCGATTGAATCGGCGGATGGCGGGGCGGCCGATGCCACGGCTCGTGCATCTTATGCTGTTGGCCGTTATCGCGTTGATGACCAGCTTGGGCGGCGGCGGCGCAATTGCGTCGGCTCAGCCGGTCGGTGGCCAACCAACAATTAGTAGTCGAGTCCAAGTGTATCCGCACGGTGACCGTGTGCAAGGCAAGACCCCAGACAGCAAAGGTTTGGCTTTGATGTTTTGGGTGTTTGCGGGGATTTGTGTTGGTGGTGCCGTGTTCGTCATCACCCGCAAGAATTTGATTGCGGCCGTGATGGGGATGGTGGGGACGTTTTTGGGTGTCGCATGTGTCTACATGATGCTGTACGCCCACTTTTTGTCCGTGGTGCAAATGTTGGTCTACGCCGGCGCCATCATGGTGCTGTTTGTCTTTGTCATCATGATTCTCAACAAACCGGAAGATGAGCCAGTTGCCAAAGGCAATCGTATCGGCAAAGCGATGGGCGGTATTGCCATTGGTTACTTGGTGTTGCGGTTAGCCACACTATTGATTTCGGTCGAACCCCCAAACAAAGACCTCGCGGCCGCAGCGCCTGCACCGGTGAAGATCAGCGATGTCACTGGACCTCGGGGGGGCGCGGAATTCGCCGACTGGGGCGGCACCAAAGCGGTGGGTATGGATCTGTTCACCGAGGGCTTATTTCCGTTTGAAGCTATTTCAATTCTGCTGCTGATTGCAGTCGTTGGGGCGGTTGCGATTGCCCGCCCACTTAAAGACGACGAGTCAACTGCGGCGGGGGTGTAGTCATGATTAGTAATGTAATTTTCAATATTGGCTACGGGCACTTCTTAGTGCTCGCCGCTGTGTTGTTTGCGATTGGTGTGGTTGGTGTGATGGCGCGTAAAAATGCGCTCATCATTATGATGAGTGTTGAGTTGATGCTCAACGCCGCCAACATGACGGTCGTAACGTTTGCGCGTATGTGGGGCGATTTATCGGGCCATGTATTCGCACTTATTGTGATTGCCATTGCCGCCGCGGAAGTGGCGGTCGGCCTCGCTATTTTGGTCGCGGTGTTCCGCGGTCGTCGCCACGTCGATGTTGATCGACTCACCACGTTGCGAAACTAAAGGCGGCAGGAACATCCTATGAATAATTCGATTCTCGGACTGCCGATGTTGGCGTGGATTCCACTGCTGCCATTGCTCGGCGCACTCATCAACCTGACCTTGGGCCGACGCTTGTCGGACCGCTCGGTACACACCATTGCGATTGGCGCGGTTGCGGCCGCGTTTGCGGTTTCGATGTACATGATCGCTGGCCATCTGTGGCCGCTGTTCACGGCCTGGCAACAAAACAAAGCCGGCGTCGTCGAAATCAAACAGCTGGCATACACCTGGATCGAAGTCGGCTCGTTCAAAGTTGAACTGGCGTTTCGTTTAGACACGTTGTCCGCCGTGATGATCAGCATCATTACGTTCGTCGGCACGCTGATTCACATCTACTCCGCCGGCTACATGCACGGTGATCGTCGTTACGCGGCGTATTTTGGTTATCTCAACCTCTTCATGGCGGCGATGCTGGTGCTGGTGCTGGGGGCCAACATTCCGGTTATGTTTATCGGCTGGGAGGGTGTGGGTTTGTGCTCGTTCTTACTCATTGGCTTTTGGTTTGAAAAAACCGAATACGCCAACGCTGGTCGTAAAGCGTTTGTGGTTAATCGCATTGGCGACTTTGCCTTCCTCATCGGGATGTTCTTGCTGTATTGGGCGGTCAAAGATAAAGGCTACGCGGTTTCGCTCGACTTCCGTGACCTGGCAAATCCGGCCTCGGGTGCCGAATACGTCAAGGCTTTTTGGGGTGGTGAACGACTCGCTGCAGCAGCCGGCATTCTGATGTTCATCGGCGCCTGTGGTAAGTCGGCGCAAATTCCGTTGTATGTGTGGTTGCCTGACGCCATGGCCGGCCCAACCCCGGTGTCCGCGCTCATTCACGCTGCAACCATGGTGACGGCTGGCGTTTATATGATCGCCCGGCTGTCATTTTTGTACACTTGCTCAACCACTGCGTTGGCGGTTGTCGCCACCGTTGGGCTTTTAACCGCGCTGGCCGCGGCGTTCATGGCGTTTGCGCAAACTGATTTGAAGAAAGTCTTGGCCTATTCAACGGTGTCGCAATTGGGCTTCATGTTCGTTGCGGTTGGCACTGGCAACTGGGTCGCTGCAATTTTTCACCTCGGGACCCATGCCTTTTTCAAAGCCGGCTTGTTCCTCGGGGCAGGCTCCGTGATGCACGGGATGGCAGGGTCGGGCGATATCACGCAAATGGGCGGTCTGCGCAAGCACATGCCGATTACCCGGCTAGTGTTCTTGGTGTACTGCTTGGCTATCGCGGGTGTGCCGATTTTCTCGGGCTTCTTCTCCAAAGATGAAATCTTGGCCGGCGCATGGTTCGTGCACCCGCCAGGTTGGCCACTGTGGTACGGCAAATTCCTGTGGACCGGGCTTACCATCGCGGCGCTCGGCACGGCGTTTTACATGTGGCGATTGTACTTCATGGTGTTCGCAGGCGAAGAACGCAGCGAAACCGCCAAACACGCGCACGAGTCGCCGTTGTCGATGACTGGGCCGCTGTTGGTGTTGGCGTTGCTTGCCACCGTGGCTGGCCTCATCGGCTTCCCACACATTGATGCGTTTCATTCGTTGCCGAAGTTCACCCACTTTTTGCACGACTGGCTTGAGCCAAGCGTGACCCATACTTGGTATGGCGGTGGTGCAATCGAAGGTCACCACAGCAATGGTTCCGTGCTTGGCCTTATGGCCTTCGCTTCGGCCATCGGTGTGCTGGGTATTGGCATTGCGTGGATGCTGTACGGTCGCGGCCCATCGGCTACGGTCAAGCGCTGGGTCGACGGCCCGTTGGCCAATGCGCAAAACCTTTCGAAGAACAAACTGTTCGTCGACGAAGCTTACGAGATTGCCTTTATTAAACCGTTCCGCGCGTTGGCGCGTGGCACGTTTGAAATTGTCGATCGATTCGTGATTGATACCGTTGCGGTGAACGGCTCGGCGTTCGTCGTTGGTTTGCTATCGCGGTTGTCGCGTTGGTTCCAAAACGGTCAAGTGCAGCGTTACATCTTCGGCCTCATCATCGGTGCTGGCGCGGTGTTCTTCGTCACGGATTGTCGGCATCACGCTGATTTTTCGTATCGGCACGTCGATGGCAACATCGAACTCACCGCCAAGCCGGGGCCAGGCTTGTCTGGCAATCGCGCCAAACTGCGCTGGGACCTCAACGGTGATGGCAAGCCGGACACCGTTGTCGGTTCGGGAAAATTGCTCGATACCGTGGTTGTTACCGTGCCAGCTGGCGATGTTGGCGCGGCGGTTACGCTTTGGATTGAAGACCCGATCAGCAAAAAGACCATCACGGTGAAGCACGACATTCGTACGTCGACGCTTGGCGCTGCTCAGGGAGGTAAATAGTCATGTCGGGTTCGTTCCTCCTACCGCTGCTTATCGGTATTCCGCTGCTTGGCGCGATTTTTGTGATGTGTACTCCGAAGGCGGAGTCATCGCTGCATCGCGGCTTGGGCCTGGCATTCTCGGTGTTCACCATGCTGGCGTCATTGGGCTTGTTTGCGTATTTCAATCGCAAACTTCCCGGCTACCAAATGGTGTTCGATGTCGAGTGGATCGCTGGCATGGGCGTGCATTTCAAAACCGGCGTCGATGGCATTTCATTCTGGTTGATTTTGTTAACCACCGTGCTGATGCCGCTCACGCTGCTTGGCACCGCTGGTGCGATCGAAAAACACACCCGCGAATTCATCGCATCGATGCTGGTACTCGAAGCTGGCATGCTCGGCGCGTTCGTCGCGCTCGACGTGTTTTTGTTCTACACGTTTTGGGAAGTGATGCTCATTCCGATGTATTTGCTCATCGGCATCTGGGGTGGCCAGCGTCGGTTATATGCATCGATTAAGTTTGTCATCTACACCATGGCGGGCTCGCTACTGATGCTCGCTGCGATCTTCTACGTGTATGTCAACTACCACTCAGTCACTGGCGTTTACACCACCGATCTTGAAAAGCTGACCCAGCTGGCGTTGCCATACAACGCGCAAGTTTGGTGCTTTGCCGGCTTTGCGGTGGCGTTCGCGATTAAGGTGCCGCTGTTTCCGTTGCACACGTGGTTGCCTGATGCACACGTCGAAGCACCAACGGCCGGCTCGGTAATTCTGGCTGGCGTGATGCTCAAGTTCGGCATCTACGGCTTTTTACGGTACGCCATGCCGATGTTTCCGCATGGTGCAGCGGTGTTGGCGCCGTACATTGCGATTCTCGCTGTTGTCGGCATTGTCTACGGTGCGGTGGTTGCGTTCGCGCAGGACGATGTCAAAAAACTCATCGCGTACTCGTCGGTGTCGCACATGGGCTTTTGCGCCGTCGGAATTTTTGCACTGAACGTGCAAGGCATTTCCGGTTCGATTTTGACCATGCTGTCACATGGCTTAACCACCGGCGGTTTGTTCCTTGGCATTGGCGTTTTGTACGAGCGTCGCCACACCCGCCGCTTGGCCGAATACGGTGGCATCTGGAAACAAATGCCAATCTTCGCCGGGCTGTTTTTGATCATCACGATGGGCTCGGCCGGCTTGCCGGGGCTGTCGGGGTTCGTCGGCGAATTCTTGACCATCTTCGGCACGTTCATCTCGGGCGATGGCTTTCCAGCCACGCATCCGAACTTCCTGCCGATGCCGCGTTTGCTTGGTACGTTGGCTGCAACCGGCGTGATCTTGGGCGCGATTTATTTGCTGTACATGTTCCAAAAAGTTTTCTTTGGGCCATTGGACACCAAGAAAAACGGTCACCTTAAAGATCTTTCAGGTCGCGAGCTCGGCGTGTTTATTCCGTTGTGTATCGGCATTGTGCTGTTGGGCTTTTTCCCACGGCCGGTGCTGCAACACATGGAAGCTTCGGTCGTGAATTTTTCGTCGATGTTCAAA
>JAGPDK010000185.1 GCA_018057605.1 Kofleriaceae bacterium
GTTCGGCGCTGGCATAGAAGCTGCTTAATGGCCTGCATGAACACAATGGTCGTTGGATTTGCCTGTTTGGGTGCGTCGCTGGTAGTTGGTTTGGTCGCTTGTAAAAAAGCCAATCGGACCGAAGAGCCTGCGAGCAATGCCAAGTCAGCGGAATTCGCCGTCGCGCCAACGCCGATCGAACCTGCCCCCACGGCGGTGGCCAAGGACGCTGGCTGGCGATCGATTCCCAACGCACCCGCAAAACTGCAGGTCGATGCGCCGCGCAAGTGGCTCAACAACGGCATGGGCGGTGCAGCCGGCATGCATATCGAAAATGGCGCTGACTTTATGCTGAGCGAAATGGCCGCTGACGATGCTGGCAAAACTTTGCGTGAAATCAAAGCTGACGCCGAAGCGATGCTATTTCAAAAATGGGTCACGGCAAAGTCCGATGCCGGTGTCACCACGTTGGTCTACAACATGGACAAAATTTCCATGCAGGGTGATGAGCCGGTGAAATCAGGCACGTTGGTGGCGTTCGAAGTGCGCCGTGCTATCGATGGCAAACCATACAAATGTTACGGCAGCGCACCTGATCAGGCGACCGCCGACGAAGCGGTAACGTTGTGTCTGCATGTGCGGGTGGCCAACTAGCGACGTCCGCAACCGCGCAGGCTCGATCGTGGTATCCGATTGAGCACAGGTTAGGGGTGGTCATATTGATGACCAACGGTTTCCGGTCCAAGCTTGCAACTTCAATTGCGCATGCTGTGAACCTTGGTTTTGGGACCTCAGCTGTTTGTCCCCTCAGCGGTGTTTTGGTTTGGAATATCAAGCCGATCGACGATGCCAATTTTTGGTTCGACGTTAACTACGGCGGTTCGGCGGTTTCAGGCACGACGCAGGCTAATATCTTGGGCGCAACGTGCGCCGATTTTTGGCCAAAGTTTGCGCAGCGTTACGCACGCGCGCGTCGGGACGAAACCAAACCGCAGCCGGAACTTCATCGGGCACCTACTGGGCGTCGCGAATCTTGCCTTCGTGTGCAACATGCGACCCGCGCCCAACCAGCAGCGGATCGACTTTGCCGATGTGCGTAAGGTCTTTGTTGCTGTAGGGCAACTGGCTTAGCACATAGCGCATCGCATTTAGCCGAGCGCGTTTTTTGCAATCCGATTTGATCACTGTCCATGGTGCGTCAGCGGTATCGGTTTGAAAAAACATGCCTTCTTTGGCACGGGTGTACAAACTCCACTTGTCGAGCGATTCCAAATCGATGGGACTGAGCTTCCACTGTTTGAGTGGGTGCGCTTTGCGTTCCTTGAACCGGCGGCGCTGCTCGTCGCGGCTGACCGAAAACCAAAACTTGATCAGATGGATGCCACTGCGTACCAGATGCCGCTCAAAGTCCGGCACTTGCCGCATGAACTCGGTGTATTCGGCTTCGCTGCAAAAACCCATCACGCGCTCGACGCCGGCGCGGTTGTACCATGAGCGATCAAACATCGCGATCTCGCCGGCTGATGGCAGGTGTGCAACGTACCGTTGAAAATACCATTGGCCGCGCTCGGTCTCGGTAGGCTTTTCCAATGCAATAACGCGCGCGCCCCGAGGATTGAGATGCTCCATGAAGCGTTTGATCGTGCCGCCTTTGCCAGCTGCGTCGCGCCCTTCAAACAAAATCATCACGCGTTGTTGGGTTTCTTTGACCCACTGCTGGAGTTTGAGCAACTCGACCTGCAACAAGAACTTCTGGGCTTCGTAGGGCTCGCGCCGCATCAAGTTCACATACGGATAGCCGCCGTCACGCCAATCGGGTTGTAGCTCGCCATCAGGGTTTTTGCGTTCATGTTGCACGTCACGCTGCTCGGCCAACGCCGAACGCAGCGCTTTGCGATACGCGCGCAGGTCATCGACCGCAGCGCCGGCAAGCTGCGCTTTGAACGCGTTAACTTGTTCGGCACGTGCCGCTTCGATGCGCTCGGCGGCAATTTGCGCTGCGAGTTGTGCTGGCTCCATTGATGGCGCGACATCGCCCTGCGCAACCAAACGGGCAGCGCGCTTATCGGCGCGCGTGTTAGCGCGCTTATCGGCGCGCGTGTTAGCGCGTTTGGCCTTAGGGCTGGGAGTTAGAATTTCAGCAGCAGCGCTGCGGCGCACAGAGGGCTTGGGGTTGCTTTGACGTTTACGCATGAAGCCCTATTGTCCGCGCCGATTCTTTTTTCCTTCAATTGTTTCCCGCCGCTTTTAAGCAAAAGATTAGGCGCAAATTTTCGCGTCCCGCAACTTTTGCGCAGAGCTGCCGCAACTTTTGCGTGCTGCCCCCAGATCCTCCCAGATCCCCCCAGATCCTAACCGGCGAACAGCCTGCGGCCTCACCGCATCGCCGTCAGGCTTCAGAAGGTGTCTGGCGCGTGGGAGGTTGCCGCGGTCGCCTTCAAGGCTCTGCCAAGGGCTGACGTCGCGGACTGCAAGCGAACTGATTTTGACCGCGACCACTGCACGCTCGACGATCTTGGCCGTGAGCACTTCGGCCCGCCGTAGTCATCACGCCAATCTCGTCGATCCAGATCCTAAATGGGGTTTGTTACGCGAGTAACCGCCGTTCCCGCGGCTCGTGGCACCCCAAAAACTCGCGTTGCGAGGCAAGCTCCCGCATGAGGTGTGTTGCGCGCTATTCCTGCATTCGGCCATCATCGCTCTCGGTTTTTGCGTTGGATTGCTAGCGCAGGTAGAAAACGAGCTGCGATGCATCGTCGCTTCTAGCTGACCAAGCGGTCGTCGGTGAACTCGCCGACGCGGCACCGCCCATCGTCGAACGCAAGTACCGCGTTGTCGGCAAGATTCTGACCGACGCCAATGTTGGACGTTGGCTGGCAATCAGACATTGATTGCGAACAAAGGCAACGTTGTTGATTCTTGCTGGTTGCCAGCCAGCTGATTTCGCGATGCTCAAACCTACGCCAGTGCTGCGAACCGGGTTGCAATGGCGACGCTGACTGACACTATCGAACGGTGGATCGCAATGAACTGATACGTCGCCTTGCGAACTTTGAATATGATGACGGAATTGTGGTGGTGTATCTGTTTGGTTCAGCTGCACGTGGGACGGCGGTGGTCGGAAGTGACGTTGACGTCGCGGTCCTGTACCGAGGTTCGAGGCCAAAGAACCTTGAGAACGGCGGTTTTGGTCTGCAAGATCGACTTACTATCGCGCTACAATTGCCTGTTGACCTAGTTGTACCCAGTCACGCTCCTAGCGATCTCGTGCACCGAGTTCTCAACGATGGCATTGTTGTTGTCGAACTTGATCGAGCAGCTCGGCTGGCGTTTGAAGTGCAACGCGGCGATGAGTACTTTGTGCTGCGGCCGTATCTATTGCGCTATCGGGGACTGGGTGCATGACCGATGAATTTCGTGGCGGCGGTTCGCACTCGATTAAAATAGCGACAGCTGCCGAGTTGTTTTCTCTTGCAGCATTCGGTAGACGTCCGCACACCGGACAACCTAGTCGTCGCAATGCCTACCAGCAGCTACGGATCGGTACAGTCGGTATCTGTCGTCGCACAGCGATATCGCACATGTAAATGATCCGCGTGGTGCGGTTCATGCCGGATGAGTCCGACGCCAGCGCGTTTGCCATGTGGAAATTCAAACATAGCGTCGAGCGTTGCCTGCTCAACTCCCCGGCTTTGCGCAAATCGATACAAGCGGCCCGCTACTTGATGGTCGAGGAAAATCACCCGCACCCCCTCGGCTTGCGTCGCTTGGTTCGCAAATGCAGCTACTAACGCCCAGGTTGCATCAAGATCGAGCGCATCGTTGGCAACGGCAAAACTAGTTGGATAATTCGCCGGTAGTATTGTGAAGTACAATCCGATGTCGATATCAAGGCCACTTTGGTGCGAGCGATGGTCATCGATCTTGCCACCGCCGTGTTTCGACATATCACCGACCGCGAGGTCGTGCAGGGCCGGAAATTCGTTGCGTACGTTGGCGATGGCTTGTTGCACCTGGGTTACCGCGTGCGGCGCGCCCCACGTCCGTAGCGGTCGGCGCACGGTGTAGCCGACGCCTGCAGGCAATTGTTGGCCGCCTTGCAACTTGCCTCGCCAGGGCCGGCCAATGCTGGCCGAGGTTTCGTCGGTGGTGTCGTCGGTGGTAACCACGGCGCCGGTGGATGCCTCTGCACCATGGGCAGCGTCGGCGCCAGCTTCAAGGTCGCGCGGTTGCCGCAACGGCCCCGCCGAACCACCGGTACTGCTTGCTGGCAGCTCGGCGGCGTCATGCTTTGCTTCACTGCGCACGCCATCAATCGCTGCAAGCGCTGGATTCGCGCTGCGTTTGGCCGAGCTGCGATCGAGCTGCGCAGCCGCTGTGCGTGCTGCTCGTCGTCGACAACTCGGTACCCGCACGTGGGTGCCGGCCGGCAGTAACGTGGTGTCCACCCGATTGGCGCGCATTACGGTTTGGGTGTCACAGCCAAACTTTCGAGCCACCGCTTCAAGGGTGTCGCCGGGTTCTAAGACGTAGCGGGTGTCAGCATGGGCCGCAGGCATGCCCACCGTCAATGGTACAAATACCGCCAAGGTTGCCCAAAGGCAGTGCCAGAGTCCTCGCATCAGCGATATTTTCGCGGGTATCGATGACGCTTGTCAATAGATTGCGTTCCCGTACCGAGCTTTGGTATTTTTTGCGGCAACCGCGTAAAGTCGGGCGGTGAATCAAGGGCCATCGTTACCATCGTTACAACCTTTTCCCGTGCTTCGAACCAGCGCTGATTCACGCAGCGTCGAATTTGCGCAGAACCTGGAGGCCAGCCGGGCTGCGCTCGGCAAACTCACCATCGCCTTGGCGGAAGCCACTGCCGGTGGTGGCGAAAAATACAACAGTCGCCACCTTGCCGCCGGCAAATTGTTGCCTCGCCAGCGCGTCGAGCTGCTGCTTGATCGCGATTCGTATTTTCTCGAACTGTGTCCGCTGGCCGGACGCGAGGTCGCGGGCCATGTGGCTGGTGCAAGTATCATCGGCGGTGTTGGCCGCGTGGCCGGCGTTGAGTGTCTGATTACTGCCACTGAATCAACGGTGAAGGGCGGCGCGATGAGCGAGTTGTCGGTTGCCAAATCGGCCCGGCTTTCGGACGTCGCAGGTCAAAACCGCCTGCCTTCCATCTCCATGATCGAGTCGGCCGGCGCCGACCTACCCAATCAATCCAAGATTTTTGTGCCAGGCGGCCAGGGCTTCCGCGACTTGACGCGGCGGTCAGCCGATCGCATACCGACGATTTGCCTAGTGTTTGGCAGCTCCACCGCCGGTGGTGCCTACATCCCCGGCATGAGTGACTACACCGTGATGGTCAAACAGCAAGCACAGGTGTATCTCGCAGGGCCACCGCTGGTGAAGATGGCCACCGGCGAAGATGCCGACCATGAAGAACTCGGCGGTGCCGAAATGCATTCACGCATTTCCGGCGTGTCCGACTACCTCGCTGTTGATGAGCGCGATGCCTTGCGGCTGGGCCGCGAAATCGTGGCGCATCTCGACTGGCGTAAAGCAGCAGCGCGGCCATATCCCGGGCCGGTTGAACCGCCAGTGCATGATCTCGAAGAGCTGTTGGGCATTGTGCCGCCCGACATCAAAACCCCTTTTGACGCTCACGAAGTGATTGCCCGCGTCGTTGACGGTTCACGCTTTTCTGAATTTAAACCATTGTTTGGTTCTACGTTAGTCTGTGGTTGGGCCCGCGTGCATGGTTACCCCGTCGGGATTTTGGCAAATAACGGTATTTTGTTTTCCGAGTCAGCGCAAAAAGGCGCGCAATTTATTGAGTTGTGCAACCAAACCGACACCCCACTGTTGTTCTTGCACAACATCACGGGCTTCATGGTTGGCAAAAAATACGAACAAGAAGGCATCATCAAAAACGGCGCCAAACTGATCAATGCGGTGTCGAATTCGACGGTGCCGGCCATTACCATCATGACCGGTGCGAGTTTTGGCGCAGGCAATTACGCCATGATGGGCCGGGCCTACGCCCCACGTTTTTTGTTTGCGTGGCCGAATCATCGGATCGCCGTGATGGGTGGCAAGCAACTCGCTGGCGTGATGGAAATTATTCAGCGCGAATCGGCAGCCAAGCGCGGCGACGCCGTCGACGAACAGAAAATCCAATTCGGTAAAGCGATGATCGAAGCCCAGCTGGCGAAAGAATCGGATCCATATTTTGCTACGGCGCGGCTGTGGGACGACGGCATTATCGACCCACGCGATACCCGGACTGTCGTCGGTATCGCGTTGTCGACGGCGTTTTCCGCACCCGTGCAAGGCACCCGCAATTTTGGCGTGTATCGCCACTGAGGTTAGGGCGCCGACACCCATTTGCATCACGCCACTGTTTGGGGTTCCTCTACTTGCTCTGTGAGTTCGCCTATGACCGAATCTGCACTCCCTGTCTCCACCGCTGCAACTATTGATCCGTCGGCTCCGTTGGTGCGGCCACTGCGCAAAGTTGTCATCGCGAATCGCGGTGAAATTGCGATTCGAATCATGCGCAGTTGCCATCAGCTCGGGCTGGCGACAGTGGCGGTGTACTCCGAGGCTGATCGCGATGCGCCGTTTGTCCGCTACGCCGATGAAGCCGTTTGTATTGGTGCTGCACCGGCACGTGAATCGTATTTGGTCAGTCACAAGATTCTTGATGCTGCACGGCAAACTGGTGCCGATGCCGTGCATCCTGGCTACGGTTTTCTCAGCGAGAATGCTGATTTTGCCGAAGCTGTTATCGACGCTGGCTTGACGTTCATCGGCCCGCCGCCAGTGGTGATTCGCGCGCTTGGCAAAAAACGCGAAGCCAAAGAATTGGCCATCGCCGCCGGCGTGCCGGTGGTGCCTGGCTACAACGAACCCGCCCAAGATCTGGCAACGTTGCGAGCCGCAGCTGACCGCATTGGCTATCCGATTTTGGTTAAAGCGTCCGCTGGTGGCGGTGGCAAAGGCATGCGGGTTGTCCGCCATGCTAGCGAGGTCGAAGCTGCCATTGAGCGAGCCAGCAGTGAAGCCTTGGCGGCATTTGGCGATGGTGCGCTCATTTTGGAGCGCTACATTGAGCGGCCACGGCATATCGAGATTCAAATCCTCGGTGATCAACATGGCAACTTGATCCATTTGTGGGAACGTGAATGTTCGATTCAGCGTCGCCATCAGAAAATCATCGAAGAAACACCGTCGGTGGCTTTGTCCGCGGCGCTGCGCGAACAAATGACGCAAGCTGCGACCGCACTCGGCCGCGCGGTTGGATACATCAGCGCGGGCACCGTCGAGTTTATCGTTGACCAGGCCGGCGCCTTTTACTTTCTTGAAGTCAACACGCGCCTGCAAGTGGAACATCCGGTCACCGAGCTCACCTGCGGCATTGACCTGGTGGCCGAACAATTGCGCATCGCGCGCGGCGAGCCCCTGCGGTGGCGCGCGCCGCCGATGCCGCACGGCCATGCCATCGAAGTGCGCTGGTGCGCCGAAGATCCTGATCAACAGTTTTTGCCGACCACCGGCCGGCTGCTTAGCGTTGCAACTTCGACGCTACCGTCGGTGCGGCACGATCTTGGCGTGGCCACAGGCGCGGTGGTTGGCATCCACTACGATTCGATGTTGGGCAAAATCATCGCTCACGCTGCAACCCGCAATGATGCCATCAGCCTGCTGCAACGCGCGCTCGGCGAACTCTGGGCGCCGGGCGTGGTGACCAATCGTGAATACCTACAGCGGGTCTTGGCCTTGCCAGCATTTGTCGCCGGCCATTTGCACACGCACTTTGTCGAGCAATACGCCGGTGAACTCGCCGCGCGCACGCCGGGGCTCGATCAGATGTGGGTGGCGGCGGTGGCGGCAACTCTGGTGCAGCTTGAGTTGCGCCGGCGCGCCGTGCCAGCCGATGCCATTGCAGTGGTGCCCGGATGGCGCAATGTCCGGTTTGCGGACCAACTGGTGACCTATGCCGTTGGTGATCAAACCATTGAGTTGGGCTATTTGGTGCGTGAACGTGGCATTGAAATTGCGATGGGCGGTAAACGCATGTACATCGCGCACTATCACGTTGCGACCGACGCTACCTCGGTTTGGTTTGAACAAGCCGGCGGGTTGCGCCGCACCTGCAACGTCGCGTGCGATGGTGCCACGATCTGGATCGGTAGCGAAGGGCGCTTGGTGCGCTTGGTCGAAGCGCCGCGGTTTGTTGAGCCTGGCGCAGCCAGTGTGCAGGGTGGCCTCACCGCGCCAATGCCTGGCAAAGTAATTCGGGTTGTGGTGAAGCAGGGCGCGCTGGTAGCCGCCGGTGATGCACTGCTCATCCTCGAAGCGATGAAAATGGAGCACACCATCCGTGCCCCGACCGCTGGTTTGCTCACGCACTTGTATGCAGCGGTCGGTGATCAAATCGAAGCCGACAAATTGTTGGCGGTGATTGAACCAAGCCCGCCGTAAGTACAAGCGCCAGCTTAACCGTCGCCACCCACCCGTTAACCAGCGACGGTCAGTGCCCGCACGAACCCTTAGTGAACTTAATTGCTTACTCGGACGACCGACCTCCGATGACGGACCTCCGAGTCTTGAAGCTGTTCGAGCGCGACTGTCCGAGCGCCGCCGAGTCCGATGCGACTCGCTAGCGTAAAAACGATGCTAGCCAGGAATGTCTAAAGAATGAGCCGAAAAACGCGCGAGTAACGTGCGGTGGGTTGAATGCAGGCGACTTGTCGGCGGCAGAAGGAGCGGGCAGAGCTGATCATTGATCTGAGTTTCCTCTTCTATTTTCACATCTTGGGAATTTCGGACGTGACGGCGGTGTTGACCCGCCATGACGCCTCCAGCTGATGCAGATTTACCCACGTGAGGCCGCGACGTGGGGCCGCGACGAAACGCGCAATGTACAGCTCGGCGATATTCGCTGCAGGGTGCGCGTGGCTGGCATGCTGGAGCGCATGAGTGAGCATCCGTGCGGCCGCACTAGCGGCACGTTGGCGACGTCGGCAGCACGGCACGCGGCGTACGGAATCGTCGATTGGGTGGTGCGGTGGCGGAGCAGGGATAAGCAGGGTCCTGTGAACGGTCGGGTGAACGGTCGGGTGAACGGTCGGCTCACAGAGGCTCCGGAGGGGGCGACGAGGAGCTTGAACGAGTGCGTTGCGGCTGGCCGCGCGGCCGCGTAGGTTGGTGCTTGCGCGTAGCCTGATGCGCCGCCGTCGCGTCGCGGGTTGGTTGCGGCGTTTGATAGCAATGAGGGGCATTGTGCGCAGTTCACGATCGGATTGCAGCGCGACAAGTGTATGCCGAACTTGAATTGGCGATAGTTATTGATTTGCATGCACCGGTTGGCATAGGGGTCGTGCACGTTTGTGCGTCCGGGTTTCGGACTTCAATTTTTTCAAAAACAGGAACAATATTATTCGATTTATGTTGACGTGATTTTTCGGCCACGATTCACCGTGCGAACTGCTCGCATGCAAATGGCTGGTGCAGCGCAGCCATGTTCGCAGCATGAGCCGATAAGCTGCGTTGGTAAATTTCTTTCATCACACCGATACTTCGCAGCGCAGTGAGCCAATCACAGCGTCCAAAAAGCAGGTGATAGAGTGTCTGCATGGAAC
>JAGPDK010000186.1 GCA_018057605.1 Kofleriaceae bacterium
CGAGTCTTGTTTCACCATATCGCGTCGCGTTCGCCGTGGCGGCGGGCCGATTCAGCCGGGTTGACGATTCCGCGGCGACACAACTTGGTGACATTGGTAATCGACGAGCTGCCACGCTGTGGGCCATTCCGCCTGGATGTTGGGCAACACGCGATGGCGGCAGCGCGCCACGCTATGCTTGCAGCGCTCGATCAGCCGATCGTCGACGGTGTCGTGCGGATCGCGGCCGCGCCGATCGCGAACTCCTAGCTCTACGCAGATCCGATGCGAACCGGCCGACCGACCGCGAACCGGACGATTTTGGTGCCTTTGAGCTGACTGCGCTAGGCCCCGCCGGTACCCTGCGGCCAATGAAAAAAATATCGATGTCGTTCGCAATGTTGCTCGCAGTTGCAGTTCAAGGAGCTGCTGCACACGCTGAAGCACCTGCTGCTGCGCCAAAAGCCGCCGCCGCCGCTAAGGTTGCACCAGTGCCATCGCAGCCAGCGCCACCCGTCCCGCCGGTGCGTGACGTTGCACCGGTGGCGGCGAAGCCAGTGGCAAAGCCTGGTATTTCGTTTGCGTACACCGCGCCAACCGTGGGCAGCGTTGAAACTGTCGTCGATGATTTGGTCTCCGACATGGTGATCCAAGCTGGTGCCAAAACGATCAAGATCCAAAACAAACGCAACAAGAAATACACGGTCAAAACGCTAGCCGCCGCCAATAACAAAGTATCAAAAGTCGAAGTGACGTACGCGTCGGTGGTGGAGAACAAAGTTACCAACGGCAAGGCTGAAAAATCCGCAGAAGTGAACAGTGGCAAAAGCTATTGGGTCGAAGCCGACGCTGCCGGCAAGTTGACCGTTACTTCGCCTAAAGGTGAAAAAGTTTCCGACGCTGAAGTGACGCTCGTTGTCAAAGACTTCGACGAAGCGTTGGCAAATATGCCGCGGATGTCGCGCATCATTATGAGCAAAACTTGGGTGCTCAAAGAAAAGACCGCAATGACGGCTGCCGATTTTGCGATTCTCAATGAAAAACCAGATGCGCCCAAAGGCTCCGACGGCTTTATTACGTTGGTGTCGAAAAACGCCAAAACCTCGGTGTTTGTCGTCGAAATGGCAGCGGTAATGAAAAACGCCAACGTCGATTTCACCTTGCCAGGACTGCGTTTGGAAGCAACCATTGACAACAACACCCTACGCCCAACCCAGCTCAAGATGACCAGCAAGGTCAAAGGCACAGCAAGCGGCATGCCAGTTGACGGGACAATGAAAGGCATGCGGGTTTCGAAGCTGAAACTGAACTAGAACCTTACATCCTAAGTTCGATCAGGGTTTGGCGTTCTCGCTCCCAAGCGTTCGCTTGGTTCGCTCCACATCCGGCCCCTTTGGGTGAGGCCGGGAAAAACCCTGGGCGTGCCGCTACTTGATGTTTGGTCCTAGATTTATTTTTGCTTTGTACCGCTAGTCAATCAGAAACGCTGAACGGAATTAGGATCTGCGGTACTAGCGTTCAAGCGTTTGCGTGATTCGCTCCACCGCCGGCCCTTCTGGGGGGCAGCTTCGCTTAACCTTCGTCGCGAACGCGCCAGTCGGTGCCGCCGGGCGCGTCGAACATTTCAACGTTGAGCGCGGTGAGTTCGGTGCGGATTTCGTCGGCGCGCGCAAAGTTTTTGTCGGCGCGTGCGGTTGTGCGCTCGGCCAACAACGCTTGCACCCGTGCAACATCAATGCTGCGACGTTTCACCAGCCGGGCCCGGCGCTCGCTCAAATAGCTGCTGGGGTCGTTTTCGAAAACGCCCAAGGCATGGCCAACGTCACGCAGATTTTCCGCTATCGAGGCCAGCGTACGTCGACGATCGTCTTTGTTGATGCCTTTGCCGCTGTCCAAAAGCTTATTTGCGAGTTTCGCCGCATCACCCATGATGGCGATGGCGACGGGGGAATTAAAGTCGTCGGCCAACGCATCGCGGACCGAATCGCGCCAACCAGCGGCGGCTTTATCAATGTTTCCGACGGTGTTATCGCCAGGGTTGCTAGCCAAAAACGTGTCGATGCGTTGCAGTGTCAAGTAGAAGTATTCCAACCGACGATCGGCGGTTTCCAAACTGTTGAAACGTACGCCGATGGCCGTGCCAGCAGCATCGCGAATGCTTTCAATTTCAAAATCAACCGGCGAACGGTAGTGGTGCGAGACGCAGAAAAATCGCAGCGCTTCACCGCCGACGGCTTGCGCAATTTGATCGCAGTTAAATACATTGCCGAGCGACTTCGACATTTTTTCGCCGGCAAAATTGAGAAAGCCGTTGTGCATCCAATAGCGCGCAAACGTATGGTCGCCGTGGGCGCCTTGTGATTGCGCAATTTCATTTTCATGATGCGGAAAAATCAGGTCTTTACCGCCGCCGTGCAAATCGAAGGTTTCGCCGAGATGCGCCACCGTCATGGCCGAGCATTCGATGTGCCAACCGGGCCGGCCGTTGCCCCACGGTGATGGCCAAAATGGCTCGCCAGGTTTGGCCGCTTTCCACAACGCAAAGTCCGGGGCCGCGCGCTTGCGCTCGTCAACTTCGATGCGCGCACCAGCGCGCAAATCGTCGAGGCTTTGGCCCGATAGTTTACCGTAGGCCGGGAACGTGTCGACTTCGAAATACACATCGCCGTGGCTGGCGTAGGCTTTGCCGTTGTTGATCAGTTTTTCAATGATCGCGATGATCTCGCCGATGTGGCCTGAAACTTTGGGTTCAACATCTGGCGCAGTGATGCCAAAGTAGCCCATGTCGCGGTTGTAGTCCTTGGCGAAGCGCGCTGCGAGCGCCATCGGATCTTCGCCGAGCTCGTTGGCTCGCTTGATGATTTTATCGTCGACATCGGTGACATTGCGAACAAATTTCACGTTGTAGCCGAGCCACTTGAGCGAGCGCCGAATGGTGTCGAACGCAATCGCCGAATAGGCGTGGCCGATGTGCGCTGGAGCGTACGTGGTTGGCCCACACAAATACATTTTCACGTTGCCCGGTTCGAGCGGCTCGAACGGCACTTTTTGGCCGCGCAATGAATCGTAGAGACGCAGGCTTACTGGAGTAGTCACGTCGCTGTTGTAACACCCGAGGCGATCCGGTGGCTAGACGAGCCGCTGCTTGAAGTTGGGTACTCGCTACGGGGTTGTTAGGTCGTCGGTAGCGACCGGGGCAACACATCGCGGCGCAACGTGCGTACGAAGGACCAGCCAAATAGCAAGGTCAGCAAGCCCAGCGCAATCGTTAGGGGCCTAATGTGCCAGTACTCGCTGGGTGTTTCCCCGACCACCAAGGCGTAGGCATCGCTAGGAATTTCGCGCGCGGCATAGACGCCGATGAGGTCAATTTGCGCATCGGCAATCACGGTTGGTCCAAACGTCAGGGTGCCAGCCGTCGACGCGCGCAACCCAGCAAACGTGGTTTCCAAATTGCGAACCACGGGTTCAAGTTTGTACGCCAGTAGTTGGGCGGCTTCGAGTTTTTGCGTCGCGGCGACAACTGCATTGCTGGTTCGCAGCGTGAAGGTCGCGGTGTCGAAAGTAGTTTTGTCGGGTGCTTGGTTCACCGTAATCAGGCCGGCCGTGCTGAGCGCGGATTGCCACGCGGCGAGGTCGGGCATCTTGTCGTGGTAGGTGACCATTAACTTGGCTGCGTCGGGATCGGTGGTTTCAACCACGACGCGATCGTTGTCGTGCGCGGTCACGGTGTCACCCGTGACGGTTACAATGTTGCCGGCGGTAAAACTGTTGCGAATTGCTGCGACCGGCGCAAACACCGGCCGCGGATGCTGGTTGGCGTAGGCACGCATCACACCGGCGAAACGCAATTCGTTGAGCTTGCGCAACCGGCCTTGATATTGCGGAATGCCTTGCGGCGACAACGCCTCATTGATTTGAGTCATGGCACCGCCGGGCAACACCAGCCAAACGCGGTCGCTTGAACCGCGCACGGGCGCAGCCCGCAGGCCGGGGTTGCCGGTGGTGCGCGTCACCCGAATGGTATGGGCGGTCAAAGGTTCGCCTGCAAATGTCACGAATTGGTCGCCGCTGACGTTGTTGGCCAGGATGTCCTTGACCGACACCACGGTTGGTTTGTCTGCGAGCCCACCAAAATGCCGATCGGGTGCCAAGCGAAAGATGAAAAACACGCCGACCAACACCATGGCGGCTGAACTTAGCAAGCCAATGCGCAACGGCGGCCGGCGCAGCTTGATCAACTCGGGGTCGATTTCATCACGCGGCACAGGCGCGCCAGGTTCACGCGTCTTGGCATTGCTGCCAGATGGCGTGGTGGTCTTGTCGGCTTTGTCCGGGGCGGTCATATATCAGGGAGAACGCATCCTATCGAAGGTTGTGACACCACGCCAGGCTGGATGGTTGCAGGTATTAGTTAGCAGGGCTAACTTCATACCTTCGACGCGTTGAGCCAGCCTGTCCCCGGGTGCTGGCGTGGCGTCCAGTGGCCAGGCGGCAGTTACAACCGAATGATGGTGGGCTTGAGATGATAGAGCATCACAACGATTTCGTTCTTGGTGCCGTCGTCGATATTGTGTTTCGTGAGCGCTCCCACGATGTCATCCATGGCTGCGAGGTATTCTTCGCCGCTGATGTTCATGCCCTTGTGAGCCTCAATCATATTCTTGCCGGTGTACGGGGCCGGACCGCCCGCCGCGCTCTCAAGGAACGTACTGAGGTGATTCAACGCAGCTGTGAGTCGAGCGGGATCCGCAGCGACCGGCTCAAAGCGCTTGGCGATGGTTGGATTTGCCAGATGGGCTTCTGCGACGCTCTGGACCAGAGCTCGGATACCGTCACTGCGACCTAGGCGTTCGTACATGGAAGTCATTGGAATTCTTTCGATTTAAGATGTGATGGTTGAAGATTCGATCGATTAGACCGATCGGTCTGTACGCATTAATAGACCGGTCGGTCTATGATTGTCAACACGCAGATGTTCGTGGGCTACAAATGGCACGCTTGGCGTCGAGCTACGCCGGCGCTGGCCGGCAAAGCCGTGCGCTCAGGTCCGCAACGCGCTTTGAAAGCAGAAATCTAACATCTGATCGAGCGGCGCTTCACGGCGCTGCAGCCGACTACGCAGTGCAGCGCCTTCCCAACAATTGACCAACACCATCGACATCTGATGAGGATCGGCGCTCTCTGGCAAATCGCCGAGCCGTTTGGCCTCGGTTAAGCACGTGGCAAGATTGTCACCGATGGTGGTTAAACATTGCTCAATCTTCGTCGCGAACGACTCATTTACGCCCGACAGTTCCTGGCCTAGGCCGCCGAGCATGCAGCCAAGATAGCCTTCACTGCGATAGTGGTCGCGGGTGGCTTCGAAGAAGTTACGTATTCGTTGCAGCGGACGCACATTGTCTGCGGTCAAAAACGCATCTAAGCCCTGATGCACGCCTTGCATGTAGAGGTCGACAACCTGCAACGCGAAGTCCTCTTTGCTCGTGAAGTGATGATAGAACGACCCTTTAGGCGTGCCAGTCGCTTCGAGAATCGTCTGAACGCCGAGGTCATTGTAGCCACGCTCAAGCAGCAATTTGAGGCCGGCCTCAAGTAGTTGTAATTTGGTTGTATGCATGAGCGTGAGCGGCACCGGCGGCGTTGCGCAGTATGTAGCATGGACTACCTTGCGCGGTAGTTCCACCGTGTAACCCGCCACCGCAATCGTGCCACCACGCTGGGGCTGGATGGTTGCAGGTATTTGGCAGCAGCGATAACCTACCAGAGAGCTTCACGTTTCCCATGGTTTTCGACGCAACAATCCCTGAACTGCCTGGCTTAGCGCTAACCGGCACCCGTGAACGCCCTTTGGGTGTGGGCGATGTGTTGCGTTTGGCTGGGCGCACCCTCGAAGGCGTAGGCTCGTTGTGGCTCGAAGCTGAAGTTTCGCAGGTTTCGACGCCGGCTTCGGGGCACCTGTATTTGGCCATCCGCGACCGCGACGCGGTGATGCCGGCGGTGCTGTGGAAGCGCGAAGCCGAACGGCTAGGGTTTCGGATCGAAGTTGGCATGCGGCTGCGTTTGCGTGGTCGGCTCAGCGTGTATGACCGCGACGGCAAAATGCAGCTGTACATTGATTCGGCCGAACCGGCCGGGTTGGGCGCAGCAGCGCTGGCACTTGAGCAACTCAAGCAAAAATTGCAAGCCGAAGGATTGTTTGCAACCGCCCGCAAACGGCCGCTGCCTCGGTTTCCGCAGCGGATCGGTGTGGTCACGTCGAAAAATGGCGCTGCGGTCCACGATATTATTCGCACGGTAAATCGTCGCTTTCCAACGCCGATTGCGGTTGCTGATTGTTTGGTGCAGGGCCCGTTAGCACCGAACCAGATTGTCGATGCCATGGTGCTGGCGGTCAAAGCTGGTTGTGATGTGATCATTTTGGGCCGTGGCGGTGGTGCTGCGATGGATCTGTCAGCGTTCAATAATGAGCGCTTGGTCCGCACGGTGTCACGCTGCCCGGTGCCGGTGATCAGTGCGGTGGGCCATGAAGTCGACGTCACGTTGTGCGATTTGGTCGCCGACCAACGGGCCTCAACACCGACGGCGGCGGCCGAATTGGCGGTGCCAGTGGCCGAAGAAATTCGCGAAGTATTGATCAAAGAGCGGCGTCGGCTCGATCGCGAAGTTGGGTTGGTGCTTAACCGTGGCGCGTTGGATTTGGACAATCGCGAGGCAGCGCTGCGCCGCGCAATCGATCGGGTGCAGGCCAGCGCTGCGACCCAGTTAGCCGGCTGGCAGCGTCGCTTGATGGCGCAACATCCGCGCACACGGTTATTAGCGCAGCAAACCGAGTTGGCGACGTTAGAGCGGCGGTTGGCGGCGGCCGGCCCACGCGCCGCGTTAACTCGGGCTCAACATGCGCTGACCGAATTGGCGGTGCGGATCGCAGCGCAAAGCCCGATAGCTAGAATTGCCCACGAGCGCGCCGAGCTTGCGAGTTTGCAGCAGCGTGCTGCGTCGGCAACCCAGCATCAACTCGATGTCGCACGCGGCGATTTTGCCACGCAGATTGGCAAATTGTCGGCGCTTTCGCCATTGGCGGTGATGGAGCGTGGTTTTGCGATGGTGCGGCACCATGATGCGATTGTCCGCAGATCGGACAGTGTTGCGGTGGGCGAGCAACTGCATGTGCAATTGAGTCACGGTGCACTCACGGTGGAAGTGCGCGCCGTGCTGCCGGCACCGTCGAGACACCGGGGGCCGAACACGGCGGTTGGCGCTGCCGCCACGGCTGACCGTTCTGGCGCCGCAGCGGCACCGAGCCCAAATCGCAAGCTGCCGCGATCCAAAAAGCCAGGCCCCGCATGATAACTGGAACCACTCGATTTGCTGCGGTGTTGGGATTTCCGGTAGAGCATTCGCGTAGTCCGGCGCTGCACAACGCCGGCTTTGCGGCCTTGCATATCGACGCGGTGATGATCGCCATGGCGGTTGCACCGGCCGACTTGGCAATCGTCGTGCGCGGCCTGGCTGCCGCCGATTGTCTTGGCGCTAGCGTCACCACGCCGCATAAACACGCGGTGGTCGGGTTGTGTGATGAGCTGTCCCCCGCAGCGCAAAAAATTGCCGCAGTGAATTGTTTGCAATTTATCGCGGGCCGGATCATTGGCCACAATACCGACGGTGATGGCTTTGCTGATGCGCTGCGTGCAGCCAAGATTCGCTTGCGTGGTCAACGTACGTTATTGCTGGGTGGCGGCGGTGCTGCATGCGCCGTGGCGTACGGCGTGCGCGATGCCGGCGCAGTCGAAGTAATCGCTCGACGCCCCGCCGCGGTGAGTTGGGCCGCGGCCTGGCCGTGGACGCCGGAGCAGCTACGCGAAACCTTTGCTCGCGCCGATATTGTAGTTGATTGCACATCGACAGCATTGCAGGGCGGGGCCGACGAAGCTGCGCTGGTTGCCGGCTTGCCGTTAGATGCGTTACGGCCGACCGCCGTAGTGGTTTCACTGACCTATCATCGGGATCCATTGTTGTTGGTGCGTGCCCGCGCGCTCGGCTTGGCTACGCTCAACGGTCGCGACATGTTGCTGCACCAAGGCCTGCGAGCGTTCGGCATATGGACCGGTGAAGCTGCGCCGATCGCTGCGATGTCGGCGGTGTTATAACAGCGCGGTCACCATGCGGTCTCCACATCGGCAGCGGTATGAGAACTGCATAACCCCGCCAGTTGGATTGGGCCAACCATCTGCGGCGGAGCAAACATGGCGAAACTATTGGCGGGTCGGGCAAGCACTGTGGCAGCGTTGGCACTTGCACTGTGCGGCCCATTCACAGGTGGCAGTGTGGCGTTGGCCAACCCTGCGACCAGCGATTACATTGAAAATCCTTTTCAACCACATTCGACCACTGGCTCCATCGCGCGTCTCGGATCGGTAGTGGCTCAAGTCTACGGCGAACATCAAGACATGATGGCGCTGGGGGTGGCGACGGCACTGGGCTATCGCTGGCGGCGCTTGAGTATTGAAGCTGAATATAGCTATGTGCATTTTCAAGACAAGTCTAACGAAACACTGCCGCTCGGCCACGGCCATCGCGTCGGCGCTAATGTTCGGTTGGAAGTCGTGCGTTTTGGTTCGCGTATGATGGGGCCCAATTCGATGTTGGGCCTGTTTATCGAAGCTGGCCTTGGGCGAGGTTGGAATTCGTGGTTGTCGCCCGTGAATGATGACCGCACCCGGATGGTGCAAGACAACACCAAACGCTTTGATCAAACCCTGGGCTTCGGCTTGATGCTCGACCATCGATTGCAAGAGCCGATAGGATTTCCTCGTCGAGTAGCTTGGTTCTTGGGATGGCGCGCTGCGTTTGCGCCGCATGCTTCTGAACCAGTCGCAATTTGTCGTGGCATCAGTTGTAAGCCCGTAATGGTCCAACCGCAAACTAAACTTGTCGACACGTCGGTTGCACTACAATCGAGTTTGGCGTTTACGTTTTAAGGCATTGTTGTCGTGTGGTAGCCCGGGCCGCAGCCGGCGAGGTGCTGTGAGCCCGCCGTGCAGGCTGCGCGCATCATTTTTGAAGATTGGGCTTCATCCATGGGAAGTCTTAGTGGCTGGGCCTGCTACCATCGCGCCATGAGTTTAGCGAATCACACCGTTGCGAATTTCATGACCACAAAAGTTTGGACTGCGACCTCGGCGATGTTGGTCGCGGAAGTTTCTGAACGCTTGGCGACCCGAGAATTTTCGGCAGCACCAGTGCTCGACGATCGAGGATCGATTGTGGGGGTAGTTTCGCGAACCGACTTGTTACATAATCAGCGACAGCCTGAAGGCAAGCGCGCGTTGACGTGCGGCGATCTCATGACGCAAGGGCCGTTGCTCATTGAAATGAGTGCGCCGTTGCGAGCAGCGGCACAATTGATGGTGCAACACAGTGTCCATAGGTTATTCGTCGTCGAACACGGACATTTAGTTGGCGTGTTGAGCACCACCGATCTGACTCGTGCGGTGGAGCAGGCCCGTGTGATGGCCCCGTTGCACACGATTATGTCATCGCCGGTTGTGACCATCGATGTTGAACAATCGGTAGCGACGGGGGCCGAACGGCTGGACCGCGATCACTTTACCGGCTTGGTGGTGACC
>JAGPDK010000649.1 GCA_018057605.1 Kofleriaceae bacterium
CCCACCGACGGCGCCACGCCGCGCGCGATCGCACTTGATGCCTCAGGTCGGTGGTTGATCGCAGGCAATCAAGCCAGCAACACGTTGCGCATTTTTGCAGTTGGCAGCGACGGCGGACTCACGTCGGTGGCATCGCCGATCAACGTGCCAGCCAAGCCGACGTTTGTAGCGATATTTTCAGTTTTGTAGCCGTGCTCAAATCCACTTGCGTTCACCACTTCGCGTTGGTACGTCCAAGGCATGACCTACAAATCGCTGATCATGGCAGCTGCCCTGGGCGCAACACTCACGAGTGCAAGCTGTAAAAAAGAAGATCGCGCGACGCCGCGCGCCGTGGCATCGGGCGTCCTGACGCCAGCGGAGACCGAGTTACTCAAGCATTTACCAGCCGGCAGCCAAGCTGTTTTCGGCGGCAATATGTTCAAAATGCAAAAGTGGTTTGCGGAATCACCGTTGGGCAAGCTGTCACAGCAAATGATGGATCCCAAGATGACAGCGTACAATACTTGCCTGGTCAAACTCAGTGACACCATGCAGGTTGTCGGCAGCATGCGGTTCGCCAGCGGTGGCATGACCACGCGGGTATTTATGCATAACTTCACCATTGCAGCGTTGGCCAAATGTGCGACCGATGCGCAGCTATCTATTGAATTGGCCGACGACGGCAAATTCGTCGTAATTACGACGGAGATTATGAATATCAAGAGCACCGCGCCATACCTTGCGGTCGACGGTGGCGTGTACGGTGGCAACAGCGTCGCTGGGTTGGGTAGCACCGAAGTAACCGCGGCGCCGCGGGCAGCACTGGAAGCTGAAGTAGCGAGCCTTGCCAACGCATCGGTGGCCACCGACAGCAAGCTTGCCCTGCTGCTCAACAAAATCAATCGCAAAGCCAATTTCTGGGTGGTCGGCAGTGCGGCAAACACACCTGCAGCAGCCACAGTCGGCGATTTTTACATGACGTTCGGCATGGCCGACGGCTTGGCCATCGACGGGACGGTTGCACTGATTGATAGTAGCGATAGTGAAAAAGTCATGCGCGGGGTCGGGGAAATGAAATCAAAACTCGACAGTATCCCGGCCAACATGAACTCGCTCAAAGAAGTCTTGCGCGCGCTGACGGTCGAAAAAAACAATGATGGCATTCGGTTTGGACTCAAGGCGAGCAATAGCCAACTCGAAGCCGTGGTGACGCAAGTTGAGCCGATGATGCAGCAGTTTATGCCGAAATGATTGTTGCAACATCAGCATCACAATCACGCAGCCTCCGCCTCAACTCAATGTGTGAATTCGGGTTCACACTCGACCGAAAAGACTGTCGACGGCACGGCACTTACCTCGGGTGAGCCAAGCGTGTCGCTACCCATCTCGCCCCTTACACCTGGTTTTGCCGATTGGCTTGGTCGCGCATGCGGACGTAGCACCCGGAGCAGAGCATCGACGCTGCTACGCCGGCCTACCGGTTCGCTGGTTGTAGCGGCGTGCTCAGCACAACCGTAAGTGGCAGCGCCGGATTTCGTAAAACGTCCACGGGCAAGCCTAGCCACATCGCCACGGTTGGCGCGAGTTGGGTCATCGCCACGGTGCGCGCGGGTCGAGCTGAGTCCGGCAATGCAGGCAAGGCTTTGTTGAGCCAACCCGGAGCCACGATAATCGCCGGCACGAGGCGATCGTACGCCCATTGCGAACCATGATGGGTGGCCACGGCTTCGTCGCTTTCGTGCAGCACGGTGCCCTCGGCTGGCAGAAATACAATTTCGCCTGAACGCGCCGGATCAAGCGCCAAACATAACACCAACGCTTCCCCGACGCGGGTTTCACAATGGCCCGCAACCTCGGCGGTGAGATGCGCCGCAGCGATGCCAGGCAGCTGCGCAATCGCAGTGCGCATTGCCGCTATGGCAGCGTTGCGTTTTTGCGCTGATTGCGCCAGCAACGCGCTCGAAACAAATAGCGTTGGATACCGCGCGTCGGCAACCCACGAGCCTTCACCAAGCACGGTGCTTGCAGCGGTTTGCGCGACGTCGATGATCCGCTGGTACGGATAGCGTGCGCCTGCAAGGCCTGCGGCAACCCGGCGTTCAGGCAGCGGCGCCGCGCCGTGGTCCGAGGTAACAATCAGCGACCATTGGCCTTCGCCGATTTTCGTGTCCAGGTACTCTTTGAATTCGGCCAATGTCGTGTCGAGGCGCAACAGAATATCCCATGCCTCCCACGACTCATGGCCCCAGCCATGCGTTACGTAATCATGGGCAGAAAAGCTAACCACGAGATAGTCAGGGACTTGGTCAGCGCCAAGCTGTTCCGCCACCACCGCAGCTTTGGCGGCTTCAATGACTAACTCGTTGCCGAGCGGCGTCGCAAAAATGGCGTCGGCAGGATCTTTAGTATCGCGCAACCGATGCGGAAACGTTGCACCAAAGCCCTTTTCACCGAGTTCGCCGGGCGCGTCATCGGGCCCGCCGCTCAACGCTGCAATGATGTCCGGATCGCGGACATCCCATTGGTATCCAAAACGAGCAGCGATGGGCGCCGCGCGATTTAGTTCCGCCACCCATGCGGTTGGTTTGGTCGTGGCCCACCCCGCTGTTTTGGCGTCGTAGTACACAGCGGTGCCGCCATGCTGGCCCAACGGCAACATCGCAGCACGATCTTTGAGGCTGACCGAAACCGCCTTGGCCATCGGTGCAAACCGTGTCATGGCGTCGGCAATACCCGGGACCCGCAACCACATCGTTGAACGATCACCGTTGGGTGCCTGCAC
>JAGPDK010000187.1 GCA_018057605.1 Kofleriaceae bacterium
TCCGCTGCTGACGCAAGCGGTGGCAGGGCGTACCAAGCAGTTTGACTCGCGCTTAACCAACGCACTTGCTGGCGTGTTGTCGAGCATTTTCGTTGGCACCGAATTCACCGCGCCCGAGGTGCCCGGCACACTGCAGCTATCTGAAGTAATGATGCGCGCAACCGTCGGTGCAGGTAATGCATCGCTGCGTTTGGATTTAGCAGCGACGATAAACAAGCCCTCGCGCTGATTCGCAACCACCGATTAAACAAGATACAATTCACGCAATGAAGCTACAGTTGGCGGTATCTGTTCTGGTCAGCACGGCGGTCGTAACTGCTGGCTGCGGCGGCACAGCCAAGCCGAAGGTGCAAAAGCCTGTGGTTCCTGAGGCCAAAAATGAGTTGAAGCAACCCGTGCGCGTGCCCCCACCCGTGCCAGCGCCGGTGTGCGTGGCTACGGGTGCAGCGGAAAATCGGATTGTCGCTGCAAACGGCAATGTGAGCAGCGCGCAGTTTTGTATCGCGTCGCAAGACGATGCGATGTGTTACGGCGTGGATCTCAATACCGGTGAATATGTCCGGCTGCCCGCGCGCCCGGACCGCCAGCTGCCTACGTTGGAAGCGCCAACGGCGCAGGTTAATGTTACTGAAAAAGCGGTGGAGATTTGCGTGGGGGATGCGCCATGCAAAGCATTAAAATACAAAATCAACAAAGCCACACCGCCTACAGCTGTCGCTATAAATCAGGCCGGCACCGTGGTCGCGATTGCTGCGGGCAAAAGCCAAGTTGACGTATGGGATGTCGCCAGCAACAAGAAAGTGACGTCGATTGAGTTCGCGCAGCAAGACTATCGTTGTGGCACACCGTTTTTCGTCGGTGATGTACTAGCCATCAGTGCCGACGTTTGTGCCGGACCGGCCGCCCGAGGTGCGCTATTCACAACTACCGGTAAACGTATTGCTGACATCGGCGGTCCTAACTTTGGTAGCTATGGCTTGCCGCATACCCAAGTCGAAGGTAACACCTGGGCATTTCTGGAAGAGCGCGCGGGCAAGGTTGTGTTGCAGGACGTCGTGACAGGCAAAGTTATTAGCACCGTATCGTTGGCGGCATTTTGGACCATCGATGCGTATGGCACCAAGTCGACCGAGCCGGCGTTGGGTCATCCTGGTGAATCTGAGCTAATCCGAGGCGGGCCAGGCAAACTCATCGTCGTTGGTGGTGGCCCTGGTCCTGGTAGCGTGGCCGTAATCGATCTCGATAATGGTGGGGTAAAAGTTACGCGGGCATCAATGTGTCCTAATGCCCGTTAATTCCCAAAACCACCGAGAGTCAATGCGCTGCCGGCACTGGCGCGCGCGGCGGATTGTGAAAATACTGCAAACGCGCGGCGCACTTCACTTGGCGAATTGCCTGGGGTGAGAATCCACCGATCGGGTATGCCCATCTCGCGAAACACCTGACGAAAATCGGTCGAGCCATCGCTGATACCCATGGCCGCGATGGTGTGGCTTTCTTGGGCCAACATTTCTCCAATAATGCGGCGCACGTCGGCGGCGTTGCAGCGTTTGGAGCCGCAGTCGCCACCGTCAGTAATCAGCAAGGTCACCGTGCGCACGGCAATGCCTGCCGCCGCGAGTTCAGCCGATTTTGCTAACACGGTGCCGAGCACTACCGTGGTTTGATCGTACAGCGGTGTACCTAATCGCGGATCGTAGTTGGCCGTGGTCATGGCTTGTGCGTTGTCGAGTGTTGCGTAAGGGAACAACACGGTGCCGTTGAGATAGCGGGTATGGGCCAACACCTCACCGCTTTGCTTCGATGCTTTGAGTGCATCAATAACTTGATTGTGGCCAAGCCGAACTGCATCGGTATTGCCCGCTGCGGCGATGGAACTTGAATCGTCGGGCATCATGGTGAGCAGCACCACTTCGCAAGCCGCAATGTCGTCGATGCAGATGCCCAGGCCGGCTTGAATTTGGGCGCCGACATCAACCAGATCGAGGGCTGCGAACGTTGAGCCTGAAATACTGCCGGTCTTATGCGCTTGCTGCAGCAGCTTGGTAGCACTTGAGTTGTCGATGGGACTATTGGTATTGTGGGTTTTGCGTTTAGACATAGGTTCTCCTCGGGGAAGTTAAAGAATGGACGCAGCTGTAGCCGTGGCAGCGCGCAGGCTGCAAAAATGTTCGAGCGTGTGCTGCCTACAGCGGTAATGGATCGGTGGATTTGATCAAGTTCATGCCAGCGTCAGCAAATCGCTGTAGCGCTGCTGTTGCTTGGTCGGTGAAGTCGGCGACAAAGCCGCCTTTACCATCGGGCACCGCAACCGCTGACATACAGTCGGTGAGCAAATAGATTTTTTTGGCCAAGGTTTGGTCAACGCTGACAATCTCTGCAAGTAGATCATCAATGGTGCTTTTGACGCAATGACTCGCTGCTTGACCGCCGATGATCACCGCATCCGATGCCAACAACGTGTGCAAAAATTGAGTATTGCGTTGCGCCAACGCACCACCATCAAAGCGCGTGAGCACTTCGGGTCGCAGCACGGAATAGTTTTCGGTGAGCGGATTACCGCCTTTCACTTCAACCGTCGACTGCGCGGTGCGTGCGTAGGCATGAAACAGCCGCGCTGCTTGCACCACGCCAGCGAGGGCGTGGCCGTCGGAACCAAGTAAACAGTGCGGTGGCCATAAGTACAGTTGATACTTGCCGGCTTTTTCGAGTTCGCGGCAATAGTACTCAACTTGTTTGCATAGCCAGGTGTAGTTGCCATTGCACAGCCACTTGGCCATGGCAGGGTTGGGCTTGACCTCGCCGCTGGCGATTTGGTCGGCTGAGATTACCGCGTGGGCAGTCATCGGCGCGCCGCTGCGGTCTTGCCAGAATTGTGGAAAAAATATTTGAAACGCGAGGTGCGTGTCCATGGTGGTGGTGATGTCGGTCAGCGCCCCAAGATTGCGATAGATAAACTCAGCGATGCGCTGCGAATCGTCGACGGCGCCAGTGCCGCTGCGCCCGCCGACATAGAGCGAGCCTTCGGGGAAGCAGAAGTCTTTCTGCACATCGATGAGCAGTAAATGAATGCGTCGCTCATCAGCAGCGGCGGCGGTGAGGCTGTGCTGCTTGCGCCAATCCTGCGCGGATGTAGCCAACGTTGCCGCGTCGGCTTGATAGTGATAGTTACGCGCCTGTGCTGCAGCAAAGCTTGGCGGTAACGGCAACGAGACAATCGGACGCGAGATTTTTGACATATAGACTCCTGAAGTGTAAAGGACGGTTAACGAAGTGACAGCGCAAATGCGCCTTGTTCAGAAATTGTAATGAGGCCACGCTGGTCAAACGTCAGCCGGCTGGCAGCGTTGACGAACGCGGCAGTCTGCGGAAATTCACGCTCCCGCACTAGTTGCTTGCCTTGCAGTCCAAGCCGCACCACGCCGTCGTCAGTGGGAACGTATAACTGATGCTGCATAGCGGTACTGCCCGCGAGCCCAACGGCCCAAAGCTCGGTACTCACATCGTGTTGGGCCAGCACGCCGTCGCGTTCGCTCATGACGATAAGTTGGGTGCGAATTACACCTTGCTCGGCGGTGACGACGGTGAGCCACGCCCAGGTGTCGCTAATTGCGGCGTGCGCTTCGACGAGCTGGCCACGCAGCGGCGGCAACCCTGTGATTTCGCGCGCCAACCCAGCGTTGGTTCGGAATAGCAGGCCGACGGTAAAACCGCCGGCACGATAGATGCCGAAGCCCTGGGCGTGATTGGCCCACACCAGGGATTGGTTCGCCAACAGCGTAGCGATGCGTTCTTCACGCACGCCGCGTTGGCGCCAGATTGCTTGGTCGCGTAGCCAGACGCGACCGTGCCGTGATGGCGTCGCGGTGACTCGCTCGACAAGCGTGGTAATCGACGCCGGGGCGATGGGTGTGGCTTGAATCGTGCTGGTGCATACGCTCGCTGGTGGAAATGGCGCCGCAGCCCCGCAGCTGCACATCGCGCGCGCATGAATTTGTCCGCAAACCGGACACGTGGCGTAGCGCAGCATATCTAGCAGTGCGACCGGAAAGGTGGCGGCGATGGTGCCTGCAAATACCGCGCGTAGCTGCGCTGCGACCGCGTCAGGTAACGTCGCGATAGGTTGCGCTGCACGCGGGTAGACAACCCCGGCAGTAAAAATGGAGATGCGTCGCAACAAGCGCTCGGATGGGGTGCAGCGCGCCGCGGGGTCGGTCGGTGCCCACACGCCTCCCCATGGGCTGGTGCCCAGCAGTACGCGCACAACCATCACGCAAAACGCGAACCAATCACTGGTCACATCGTGCTGGCCCACCATGGCCACGCCGGCAGCGCTGCGCGTGAGTAAGCGTGGGTCGACAAATCGTTCGCTGAACATCGTTGCTGGCCAGGCGCCAAAGCCAAAACTGTCAACATCAATAAGTTGCGCGGTGCTGCCGTCGACCACAACGTTGAGGTCGTTAAAATCACCAATGATAAAGCCAGCGCGGTGGGCAGTGCAGACGGCTTGGTGCAACGAACGCAGGATCGCCACGCGCTGGCCACCGTCGAAGCCAGCCTTGTGCCAGCTGCGTGGTTCGCTAAGGCTATGCAGGAGCGTGCCGTCAACTCGGCGCATCGCAAAACCTACGATGGCGTTGCTCGCTTGGTCGCGACACAACGAGGTCGGCACAATAAGTTGTGGTGCGTTGCTTGCCAAGGTCGCAGGCAAGGCGAGCAGCTTGGCGCTGTAGTGCGCAATGCGCTGGCCCGCTTGCGCTTGTAAAACCGGGTCATGCGCAAAGTCAGCATGGTGCGGTTGTTTCCAAAGTTTGAGCACCCGGCCGTCGTGTAAATCGAATACCAGCGCTTCGCCACCTTCGGCGATTGCATCGGCAGGCGTGCACTGCATGGCGTTGCCGTCGAGAATGACCATCATACGGACTCCGCCTCCGGCGATGGCGACCACTGCAGTAGTGCGACAGCCGTATCATCTTGCAGGCATCCAGGTAGCCGTTGCATGCACTGTGCGGCCCAGTCGATGAGTTCGGTGGCCCGCGCTGCGATTTCTAATGCACGGCGCAGTCCGTCCGGGTTGCGGACAACTCGTTCGGTAAGCAGTCCGCGCAGTCCGCCCGCGAAGTCATCAATACCGTCGCTGGCTACTGCAAGCCGATCAACATCGGCTTTGTCGCGAGTAACCACGGTGGCGATGGCAATCGGTACGAACGCAGGATCAATCAATGCGTAGGCTATGTATGGCGGCGCGTTGTCGGCCCACGGGCCAAACTGGTAGGTCTCGTCGCCTAGCAGCGCCATGCCGTCGCCGAGGGCGAGTACGCTGACGGTTTGATCATGAACCACGCCGACTAACGAGGTGAACAGCAAATGCTGTTGCACAAATTTTGTACGGTCATGCTCGTCGCTGCCGCTGCATTGCTCGGCCAGCATGGTTAGGCTCGTTACCACATCGGCGCTCACGGTTGACCAGAACGTTGATGATGCCAAATCAACGCCAGCTGCAACCGCACGCTGCACCGCGAGGCTCCAGGCTTGCCGGCCCCACAGCGCGCCGAACTCGGAGTGCGGTTGGCTGCCGCAGCCGTCACAAACCACGGCAAGGCCCCAGGTTTGATCACTGGCCACCCAGGTTGCGACAGCGTCCTGACAGTTGCGCGCAATGGCCCGGTGGCGTGCACCGGCAACCGAAGCGCAGCGGTGGAGCAACGAAGACCTTGCACTCATGCCTTGAACGATAGTGTCTGTTTTACACTATGTCAAGAATGAAAATGAATGGGCGGAAGAATCGCAACGATTTTTTGCGGATTTTCGAGTATACCGCCGCCGTTATGATTTCGTTTTCCAAGGTTAGTAAGCAGTACGGCGGTCAAATTCTATTTGTTGACGCCTCATTTCAAATCAATCCTGGTGAAAAAATTGGGTTAGTTGGGCCTAACGGCGCCGGCAAGAGCACAATTTTTCGGATGGTCATGGGCGAAGAATTGCCCGATGACGGCAATGTCGAGCGTCCCAAAAAACTCACCGTAGGTTTCTTTCGCCAAGATGTTGGCGACCGCAAAGGCCGCAGCATTTTGGCTGAAACCGTCGCTGGCGCTGGCGAAGTCGCTGAGATGGCGCAAGAGTTGGCCGAGTTACAGGTGCGGCTGGAAGCGGCTGGCGACGATCTGGATCAAGTGGTCGAGCGTTTTGGCGATGTGCAGTCCCGCTACCAAGACCTTGGCGGTTACGAACTCGAAGCCAAAGCTCAAGCCATTTTGGCTGGCCTTGGGTTTCACGAAGAGCAATTCAGCGCCGACATTGGCTCGCTTTCCGGTGGCTGGAAAATGCGCGTTGCGTTGGCGCAAATTCTGCTCAGCCAACCCGACGTGCTGCTGCTCGACGAACCAACCAACTACCTGGATATTGAATCGATCTTGTGGCTCGAAGGGTTTTTGCGCGATTACAAAGGCACGGTCGTCATGACCTGCCACGACAAAGAGATCATGAATCGCGTGGTCAAAAAGATCATCGAAATCGACGGTGGTGAAATCCGCCCGTACACTGGCAACTACGATTTTTACGAAAAGATGCGACTTGAAGAGCGCGATCGTCGCGAAGCCGAATATTCGCGGCAACAAGCGATGCTGGCAAAAGAAAGCCTGTTTATCGAACGCTTCAAAGCCCAGGCCGCCAAAGCTGCGCAGGTGCAAAGCCGAGTCAAAAAACTCGACAAGATCGAAAAAGTTGCCGAGCCGCGGCGGGTGATTGAGCGCAACTATGAGTTTCGCGTGCCCCCGCGTTCCGGCGACGATGTGGTGAAGCTCGACGGACTATGCAAAGCCTATGGCGCCCGCAAGGTGCACGAAAACCTATCCATGATCATTCGGCGCAAGGAACGTTGGGCCGTGATGGGCGAAAACGGCGCCGGCAAATCGACGCTGCTCAAGATGATGGCCGGTGCATTGGCACCCGATCAAGGCACCTCTGAACTCGGAGCGTCGGTGCAAATGGGCTACTACGCGCAACACACCATGGATGGCCTGGTCGGGGATCGGGATGTGATCGAAGAACTGCAAGAACACGCGCCGTTGGCCAACCTGGGCACGCTGCGCAATCTTGCGGGCACGTTTGGCTTTCACGACGACGATATTTACAAACCGATCCGCGTGCTGTCGGGTGGCGAAAAGGCTCGGGTCGCGTTGGCCAAGCTGCTCTATGACGCGCCGAACTTGTTAATCCTCGACGAGCCCACTAACCATTTGGATATTGTTACCAAACGCGCGTTGGTCCGAGCCTTATCTGACTACGACGGCACACTGGTGTTTGTTTCGCACGATCGGCAGTTCCTCAGTGCGCTGGCCAACCGCGTGCTCGAGCTTTCGGCCGCCGCGCCACCGCACTTATACGGTGGCTCGTACGATGAGTACGTTGCGGCCACCGGGCGCGAAGCGCCGGGCATGCGGCAAATTACCTAAACGGCCTGGTCAGGATCTCGGTTCTTCGACTATCCTGGGCATCATGGCAAAACTGTCTTGTTTCGTTGGATGGGCAATCACAATCGCCACGACCGCGTCGTGGGGCACTAACGCGTGGGCTGAAATTGCGGCTCGCCCCCCCGCGAAAGCTACGTGTATTCCGCGCGATGCGACGTTCAACACCGCCAAGCTCGATGGTGCACTCACGCTGTGCAGCTCCGACGAAGCCTGCTGGCGCGTCGATATCGCGGCCGACAAATGGGCGCCAACTGCAAAAGTCGATATCCCAATGGGCCAATCATCTGATGCCGTCGAAGTATCGCCGCAAGGATTTAAGATTTGTAATCCAAGCACCAAAGCCTGTGAAACGATCGTATTGCCCAAGGTCGACACTGCGGATGAATTGGGCGGCACACGGGCGCTGACCAACGACGACCAATCGTTGATCGCGGTCAGCCAAGCCCAAGGCCCGCTTAAGGTTTTTGATCTCAAAACTCGCAAGCTGCTGCACACGGTGAAGCCACTCAAATCGATGATGACCGCAATCGTCAACGCTCGGTTTCTCGGTTCCACGCTTTATGTGATGAGCTCGGCCACGCCGATCAGCTCATCGGGCCGTTTGTACAATGCGCGCACCGGCAAACTGATGCTTGATATCGGCAAAAAAGGCGCCGACGTCGACGAACATATGCCGCTGGCATTGGGCGGTGATCGCTACGCGTTTGCGGCCTGGATGCTGAGCAAGATGTTCATTGTGAACGTGAAGACCGGCAAAGTGCTCAAGCAGTTCCCGCTAGGCGGCGATCCCAAAAAACCGGTTGATGCCCTGACCTTGTTAGCGCTTACACCCGACAATAAAATCCTGGCGGTTGGCAGCACCATGGAAACCGCGTTGGTGCAGATCGTCGATCCGCAAACCGGCGCCCGGACAGTCCTCAAAGCGCCGGGCTGTTAAGTCCTGGATTTGCGCGCCGACTTGTTGCGTCGGCGGTAAGGCTTCGGGACCGCAGGCTGAGCGCCGTCGGCCGAGGACCGAGTAACAGCCCCCGGTTGCCGCGGAGCTGTTCAATTTCGCGTAACGGAGTGAGATCCGGACTAGCCTTCATGCATCGGCAACCAACAACTGCTGCCTTGGCCCGGGCTTTCTTCGACGGTGGTTTCGATCGCCGTGACATGTGGGGCGCTGAGCACCGTCGCCAAGCGGGTGCGTAGGCGATCGCAAATGAAGGCAGCGAGTGGTTCAACCGCGATGTTGTCGACCGGCAGTTCCAACACGTCGGCAATCGGAAAAATGTAGCGCTGGCCGCACAGCCGGAAGCCGTATTCGCCGTCGAGCACGCCGGCCGCCGCGCCGATAGCCAGCTTTTCAAAATGCGGATTGCCGGTGGCCACGAAGACTCGCTCTTTCCATTCGGCACATAGTTCGGCGAGCTGCGCTTTTACCGGCGCGAACGCGATCATCTTGGCAAAGCTGATGTCGGTAAGTTCTAATGACACCGCAACTGTGTAGTTGTGGCCATGGAGTCGCTCCTTGGTACCGTTGGGAAAGACGGTCATGTGGGCGCATGAAAATTTGTACTGTTCACGAGCAACGCTGAGGCGATAACGAGGAGGCACGCTTGAAATGTACTCTGGATTTCGGCCTACAGCGAGGGTTACGGTGCCGTCTGCCGTGACGCTTAGTGCTGGCTGTGCTTTCGCGAGCCTATTCGTCGAGCGGCTTGATGACGTAGTCGAGGGCCTCTTCCATCGTGTCAAATGCCCGCATGTTGGCGCGCGAAAATAGGCAGTACGCTTGGAACAACGATTTCTTGATGCCAAAGATGCCGGTAATTGCGCTGCGCAACGACTTGGGTGTGAACAAATCTTTGCCGAGCTGATACGAGCGGCGAGCAAACGCAAAATCCGCAGGCACGCCGCGCACATCGGAAACTGAATTGGCTTTGCCAGGAAACGCCCGGACAAACTCGGCGGTTTCTTCGAGAGCCGCCATGCGTTCGGCCGCGTTGGTGGTGCGGGTGTAGTCAATGATAAAAACTTCAACAC